>JANWZF010000162.1 GCA_025054905.1 Tepidimonas sp. | reverse complement strand
CCAGATCGACGCGCCGATCAGGTCGCTGGGCATCAGATCGGCCGTGAACTGCACGCGCGCAAAGCGCAGACCGAGCGTGCGCGCCAGGGCCTGCGCCAGCGTGGTCTTGCCCACCCCCGGCACATCCTCGATCAGCAGGTGGCCGCCGGCCAGCAGGCAGGTCAGCGCATGGCGCACCACCGCGTCCTGGCCGACGATGACCGTGGTAAGCTGCTGCAGCAAGGAGGCAACGAGAGGCGGGGTGGTGCTCATGGGGCGCAACGATACTGCAGCCGAGCCTGCCCGCACGACCCAACCTCAAGCACGCCATGAAACCAACCGGTTATTTCACCCATCCCGCCTGTGCTCGCCACGACATGGGGGCGGGGCATCCCGAATGTCCGCAACGGCTGGGTGCCATTGAAGACCGTTTGTTGATCACCGGTGTGCTGGATGCGCTGCAGCAGCGCACGGCGACCCTGGCGTCGGTCGCGGAGCTGGAGCTGGCGCACGACCGGATGCACGTGGCCGCCCTGCGCGGCCTGGCTGACGAGCTGCGCGACAACGTGGCCGCGGGGGGGCCGACCCATCTGGCGCTGGATCCAGACACGGCACTGGGGGTGCACACCTGGGATGCGGCGCTGGCTGCAGCCGGCGCGGCCATCGACGCCACCGAGGCCGTGGTGGCCGGCGAGCTGGCCAACGCGTTCTGCGCGGTGCGCCCACCGGGGCATCATGCGTGCCGCAACCGCGCGATGGGGTTTTGCTTTTTCAACAACGTCGCGGTGGCGGCCAAATATGCGTTGGCCCGGTTGGGACTGCAGCGCGTGGCCATCGTCGACTTCGATGTGCACCACGGCAATGGCACCGAGGACATCGTGGCCGGCGACGAGCGCATCCTGATGTGCAGCTTCTACCAGCACCCGTACTATCCCGAGTGGGATCACCGTGATGATGTCAACCTGGTCAACGTGCCGGTGCCCGCCTACACCCGGGGCCTGGACGTGCGCGAGCTGATCGAGATGATGTGGCTGCCGCGGCTGCAGGCGCACCGTCCGCAGCTGATTCTGATCAGCGCCGGTTTCGATGCCCACCGTGAGGACGATCTCGGCCAGCTCGCGCTGGTGGAGCAGGATTACGTCTGGATCACCCGCCAGTTGATGGAGGTGGCGCGCCGCCACGCCCAGGGCCGCATCGTCAGTGTGCTGGAGGGCGGCTACAACCTCAGCGCCTTGGCGCGCAGCGTCGAGGCGCACGTGCGCGTGCTGGCCGATCTGTGACAGCCACCAACCCATGCTGTCCTGACCGAGGAGACCCCGATGACCACCCCGCAGGCCGAACCCATCCTGCTGCATGCGCGCGATGCGCGCGGCGTGCACACCCTGACGCTGAACACCCCCAAGGCCTTCAATGCGCTTAGCGAAGCGATGCTGCAGGCCCTTTCGGCCAAGCTGGATGAGATCGCCGCCGATGACGGCGCGCGCGTGCTCGTGATCGCTGCGGCCGGCAAGGCGTTCTGTGCCGGCCACAACCTGAAGGAAATGCGCGCCCAGCCGCGGCTGGAGTACTACCAGCAGTTGTTTGCAACCTGCTCGCGCATGATGCTGCAGATCCAGCGCCTGCCGGTGCCGGTGATCGCGCGCGTGCAGGGGCTGGCCACGGCCGCGGGCTGCCAGCTGGTGGCGCAGTGCGACCTGGCGGTGGCCGCGCAGGAGGCACGCTTCGGCGTCAACGGCATCGACGTCGGGCTGTTCTGCGCCACGCCCAGCGTGCCGCTGGTGCGCAATGTGCCGGCCAAGGTGGCGATGGAGATGCTGCTGACCGGCGAATTCATCAGTGCCGAGGAGGCGCGCCAGCGTGGGTTGGTCAACCGCGTCGTGCCGATGGATGCGCTGGATGCCGAGGTCGAGCGGCTGGTCGTCTCCATCCTGGCCAAGCCGCGCGAGGCCATCGCGCTGGGCAAGGCGGTGTTCTATCAGCACCGCGAAACCGGCATCGAAGCGGCCTACCAGCTGGCTGGCCAGACGATGGCCTGCAACATGATGCTCGAGGTGGCCCAGGAGGGGGTGCAGGCCTT
>JANWZF010000120.1 GCA_025054905.1 Tepidimonas sp. | reverse complement strand
GCCTCGATGGCCAGCCCTTGCCCCACGGGGCCCAGCCGCTCGGCCGTCTTG
Organism: Tepidimonas sp.; assembly: GCA_025054905.1. Lineage (GTDB taxonomy): Bacteria > Pseudomonadota > Gammaproteobacteria > Burkholderiales > Burkholderiaceae_C > Tepidimonas. Next base: position 7,050 of record JANWZF010000120.1, on the reverse strand, counting down.
GCTTTGACGTTGACCGCCTCGGGCACCAGCCCGAGGCATGCGGCCACGTTGGCCTGCATCGCCGCGCGGTGTGGGGCCAGCCGCGGCGCTTGCGCCACCACAGTGGCATCGACGTTGACCACGCGCCATCCTCGGGCGTGCACCTGGGCCACCGCGGCGCGCAGCAGCTGCTGGGAGTCGGCATCGCGCCAGCGTTCATCGTGATCGGCAAACCACGTTCCGATGTCGCCCAGGCCCGCGGCCCCGAGCAGCGCATCGGTGATGGCGTGCAGCAGGGCATCGGCGTCGGAGTGGCCCAGCAATCCGCGCTCGTGCGCGATCTCCACCCCCCCCAGCACCAGGCGCCGGCCGGGCACCAGGGCGTGCACGTCCCAGCCTTCGCCGACACGCAGCTCTGCAGCGGTGCTGGCCGGTTGCAACATCGCTTCGGCCATCGTGAAATCCTCCGCGTAAGTGAGTTTGACGTTGCCGGGGTGCCCCCGCACCAGCCGCGGCGCCAGCCCCAGCGCCTCCACTGCGCTGGCTTCGTCGGTGATGCCCGCAAAGCCGCTGGCGGCGCTGGCCTGCAGCGCGCGCTGCAACAGCCCGAGGCGAAACAGCTGCGGCGTCTGCGCCAGCCATTTGTCCTCGCGCGGCAGCGTCGCGCGCACGCGCCCGGCGGCATCGGCCTGCTTCAACGTATCGGCCAACGGCAGCGCGAGCAGACCACCGACGGGATCGTCGCGGCATGCGGCCAGCAGCGCCTGCACCTCCTGCGGCCGCAGCAGACAGCGCGCGGCGTCGTGCACCAGCACCCAGTCATCGTCGCGCGCCCCCTGCGCACGCCAGCCCTGCAGCCCGGCCAGCACACTGGCCGCGCGCGTCGCCCCTCCGACACGCCAGACGTGCACCCGCGGCGGCGCCACCCAGTCCTGCACGTCATCCGGTGCCAGCACCACCGCCACCCCATCGATCCCCGGCACCGCGCACAGGGTCTGCAGCGTGCGGTCCAGCACACGGCGGCCCGCCAGCCACTGGTACTGCTTGGGCTGGACCCAACCGGTTCGGCTGCCACGTCCCGCCGCCGGCACCAATGCCCAGCAACGGGGGGCAGACGGCTCGCTCATCGCCTGCATCGTCATGGCCGGCGATTCTAGAATGCACCCCCTCATGGACTTGCCTCGCCTGACCCCCGGTCAACGTTTTCAGTCGCCCTGCCCTGCGGCTAGCGCCGATGCGCTGGTGCTGGCGCGGCTGGCCGCGCGCCAGCGTCAAGAGGGCCGCCTGACGGCCATCGTGTGCGCCGACGCCGCCGATGCCCAACGGCTGCTGCAGGAGCTGCCGTGCTTCGAGCCGGCGCTGCGCTGCGCGCTGTTTCCGGACTGGGAAACGCTGCCCTACGACACCTTCTCGCCCCATCAGGACCTGATTTCGGAGCGTCTGGCCACGCTGTGGCGCATCCTGCAGGGCCAACAGACCAGCGACGGCGTGGATGTGGTGCTGGTGCCCGCCGCCACGGCCCTGTACCGGCTGGCCCCGCCGTCGTTCCTGGCGGCCTACACGTTTCACTTCCGCACCGGCCAAAAACTCGACGCCGCACGGCTGCGCGAGCAGCTGGTCATGGCCGGCTATCAGCATGTCACGCAGGTGGCCAGCCCTGGCGAGTATGCGGTGCGCGGCGGGCTGATCGACCTGTTTCCGATGGGCGCACCACTGCCCTACCGCCTGGATCTGTTCGACGACGAGATCGACTCGATCCGCGCCTTTGACCCCGACAGTCAGCGCAGCCTGTACCCAGTGCCCGAGGTACGGCTGCTGCCAGGGCGGGAATTTCCGCTCGATGAAGCAGCCCGGACGCGCTTTCGTGCCCGCTGGCGCGAGCTGCTGGACGGCGACCCCACCAAAAGCCGCCTGTACAAGGACATCGGCCTGGGCGTGGCCAGCGCGGGCATCGAGTACTACCTGCCGTTGTTTTTCGACCAGACGGCCACCGTGTTTGACTACCTCGGTGCGCACACCACGCTGGCGCTGCACGGGGAGGTGGACGCGGCGCTGCAGCGCTTTTGGGACGACACGCGCGAGCGCTATCGCCTGGCCCAGGGCGACGTGGAGCGCCCGGTGCTGCCCCCGCAGGCGCTGTTTTTGAGCAGCGAGCAATTCTGGCGGCTGGCCAACGCCTTGCCGCAATGGGCGCTGCGGCCGGCCACAGCCGAGCAGGTGCGTCAGACCTGGGGCACAGTGGTGCAGCCACTGCCGGATCTGGCCGTGCAACGCGGCGCCGAAGAGCCGCTGCAGCGGCTCAAGGATCATCTGCAGCGCACCACGGCGCGCGTGCTGATCCTGGCCGACAGCGACGGCCGGCGCGAAAGCCTGCTGGATATGCTGCGGGCCAGCCACGTCAACCCGCCCGTGTTCGACTCGCTGGCCACGTTTGTCGCCAGCGACGCGCCGCTGGGCATCGCGACGGCGCCGCTGGCCGCCGGCTTTGCCTGGATCGAAGCCGGGCTGGAGCTGGTCACCGAAACCGAGCTGTTGGCCGCTGGCCCCGCGGTGCGCCGGCGCCGCAAGCAGGAACAGGTCAGCGATGTCGAAGCGCTGATCAAGGACCTCAGCGAACTGCAACCGGGCGATCCGGTGGTGCATGCGCAACATGGCATCGGGCGCTACCGCGGCTTGATCAACCTGGATCTTGGGGAAAAAAATCCGGACGGCACGCCTGCGTTGCAGGAGTTTTTACACCTGGAATATGCCCAAGGCGCCACCCTCTACGTACCCGTGGCGCAACTGCATCTGATCAGCCGCTACAGCGGCGTCAGCGCAGACGAAGCGCCGCTGCACCGCCTGGGCAGCGGCCAGTGGGACAAGGCGCGGCGCAAGGCCGCCGAGCAGGTGCGCGACACCGCCGCGGAGCTGCTGGATGTCTACGCCCGCCGCGCCGCGCGCCAGGGGCACGCGTTTCGCTTCGACGCCAAGGACTACGAGGCGTTTGCCAACGACTTCGGGTTCGAAGAGACACCGGACCAGCGCGCCGCGATCCACGCGGTGATCCAGGACATGATCAGCCCACGCCCGATGGATCGGCTGGTCTGCGGCGATGTGGGCTTTGGCAAGACCGAGGTGGCGCTGCGCGCGGCCTTTGTCGCGGTGATGGACGGCAAGCAGGTGGCGTTTCTGGCCCCTACCACGTTGCTGGCCGAGCAGCACTACCAGACGCTGAAGGATCGCTTCGCCAAGTGGCCGGTGCGCATCGCGGAAATGAGCCGCTTTCGCACCGCCAAGGAGATCGCCGCAGCCCTCAAGGGCCTGGAGGACGGCAGCATCGACATCGTCGTGGGCACGCACAAGCTGCTCAGCGACAAGACCAAGTTCAACAATCTCGGCTTGCTCATCATCGACGAGGAGCACCGCTTCGGCGTGCGCCACAAGGAGGCGATCAAGGCCCTGCGCGCCGAAGTGGACGTGCTGACGCTGACGGCCACGCCCATTCCGCGCACGCTCGGCATGGCGCTGGAGGGTCTGCGCGACCTGTCGGTGATTGCCACGGCACCGCAGCGCCGGCTGGCCATCAAGACCTTCGTGCGCGAAGAAAACCACGGCGTCATCCGCGAGGCCGTGCTGCGCGAGCTCAAGCGCGGTGGACAGGTGTATTTCCTGCACAACGAGGTGGAGACCATCGAGCAGCGGCGCTCGCAGCTGGAGCAACTGCTGCCCGAGGCACGCATCGCCATCGCCCACGGCCAGATGCCCGAGCGCGAGCTGGAGCGCGTCATGCGCGATTTCGTCGCCCAGCGCTTCAACCTGCTGCTGTGCTCGACCATCATCGAAACCGGCATTGACGTGCCCACCGCCAACACCATCGTGATCAGCCGCGCCGACAAATTTGGCCTGGCGCAGCTGCACCAGCTGCGCGGGCGCGTCGGCCGCAGCCACCACCAGGCGTATGCCTACCTGCTGGTGCCCGATCTGCGGAGCCTGACCAAGCAGGCCGAGCAGCGGCTGCAGGCCATCCAGCAAATGGAGGAACTGGGCAGCGGCTTTTACCTGGCGATGCACGACCTGGAGATCCGCGGCGCTGGCGAGGTGCTGGGGGAAGCCCAAAGCGGCAACATCACCGAGATCGGCTTTCAGCTCTACAACGACATGCTGGCCGAGGCCGTGCGCAGCCTGCGCGAAGGGCGCGAACCCGATCTGCTCAAGCCGCTGACCGCCACCACCGAAATCAACTTGCACGCCCCGGCCCTGCTGCCGCAGGATTACTGCGGCGACGTGCATCTGCGGCTGAGCTTCTACAAAAAACTGGCCACCGCCAAGACCCACGAACAGATCGATGCGCTGGTGGAAGAAATCGTCGACCGCTTCGGCAAGCTGCCGCCGCCGGCGCAAAACCTGATCGACGTGCACCGGCTGCGTGTGCTGGCCCATCGCTGCGGCGTGGCCAAGATCGACGCCGCCCCCAGCCACGTGTTGATCACGTTTGGTCCGCAGCCCCCGGTCGACCCGATGCGCATCATCGAACTGGTGCAAAAAAACCGCCACATCAAGCTGGCCGGGCAGGACCGGCTCAAACTCGAGCGCGCTCTGCCGCAGGTGCACGAGCGCGTGCAGCTGATCCGCGACGTGCTGCGCCACCTGTTGCACGGCCTGCCCACGCCTGCCTGATGGTCCCAACGCCGATCTCTTCACGATGAGTCGTCCGCCTTCTGCCGCCCCTGACACCGAGCCACCCTTCCCGGTGGCCCGTCACACCTGGTTCGACGACGCCCAGGCCCTGCTGACCGGCACGCTGATCGTGGCGCTGGGGCTGGTGCTGTTTCGCCAGGCGGGCTTGGTCACTGGGGGCACCGTCGGGCTGGCGTTTGTGCTGCACTACGCCACCGGCTGGTCGTTCGGCGCGCTGGTGTTTGCCATCAACCTGCCGTTTTACGCGCTGGCGTGGGTACGCATGGGGCGGGCGTTTACGCTCAAGACGGTGCTGGCCGTCGGGCTGCTGGCCGCCTTTGCCGAAGTCATCCCCCACTGGCTCGTGATCGGCCAGCTCAACGCCGTGTTTGCGGCGATCGCCGGTGGCCTGCTGATCGGGGTGGGCTTCATCATCCTGTTTCGGCACCGCGCCAGCCTTGGGGGCTTCAACACCCTGGTGCTGTGGCTGCAGGAACGCTACGGCTGGCGCGCCGGGGTGGTGCAGTTGGGCATCGACAGCGCCATCCTGCTGGCGGCCACCCCATGGGTCGGCCCGCTGCAGCTGGTGCTGTCGGTGCTGGCGGCGGGGTTGATGAACCTGACGCTGGCCATCAACCACAAACCGGGACGCTATGTGGCGTACTGAGAACCGGACGCCCCCCTCCATGCCCCCGGCCTGCCTATCCTTTTCCTTGTGAGCCGACCATGACCCATCCGACCGAAATCGCCCCGGGCCTGACCGTGCAGGGCATCACCCCGCCGCTGCGTCTGCGCGACTTCAGGCTGATTGCCTTCGACATGGACTCCACGCTGATCAACATCGAATGCGTGGACGAAATCGCCGACGCCGCCGGGCGCAAAGCCGAGGTCGCCGCCATCACCGAGGCCGCGATGCGAGGTGAAATCGCCGACTACAAAGAAAGCCTGCGCCGGCGTGTGGCGCTGCTGGCCGGGGTGTCCGTGCAGCACCTGGAAGACGTCTACCGTCAGCGCCTCAAGCTCAACCCCGGGGCGGCCGAACTGGTGCTGGCCTGCAAGGCCGCAGGCCTGAAGGTGCTGCTGGTCAGCGGGGGCTTTACCTTCTTCACCGACCGCTTGCGCGAGCGTCTGGCGCTGGATTTTGCGCGCAGCAACCGGCTGGAAATCGTCGATGGGCGCCTGACCGGCCGGCTGCTCGACCAGCACTGGGGCGACATCTGCGACGGCGCCGAAAAACGCCGCACGCTGCTGCAGGCCTGTGACCTGATCGGCTGCCCCCCCGAGCAGGCCATCGCGATGGGCGACGGGGCCAACGACCTGGAAATGATGGCCACCGCGGGGCTGTCGGTGGCTTACCGGGCCAAGCCCAAGGTGCGCCAGCAGGCCCACATCGCCATCGACATGGGGGGCCTGGACCGGCTGCTGGAAGTCGTGCAGCCCTAGGGGACCGTGGATCGACCGGGCGCCCGGGCGAAAGCCCCCCGAGCGCCACCGCGACCCGATGCAGGCTCAAGCCGGCTCGGGCACGCTGGGCAGCCCCGCCAGGGCCATCGCCAGCTCCCGCTCGTCGTAGGTTTCGTCCTTGAGCTCGCCGGCAAAGTACTTCTGGTAGGCCGCCATGTCGAAATGGCCGTGGCCACACAGGTTGAACAGGATCGTCTCGCTCCTGCCTTCGCGTTTGCAGCGCAGCGCTTCCTCGATCGCACCCTTGACGGCGTGGTTGGCCTCGGGGGCGGGCACGATGCCCTCGCTGCGGGCGAACAGCACGCCAGCCTCGAAGCATTGCGTCTGCGTGTAGGCCACCGCTTCGATCAGACCGAGCTCCTTCAGGTGTGACACCAGTGGGGCCATGCCGTGGTAGCGCAGCCCGCCGGCGTGAAACGGCGGCGGCGTGAAGGTGGAGCCCAAGGTGTGCATCTTGGTCAACGGCGTCAGGTGCGCCGTGTCGCCAAAGTCGTAAGCGTACTTGCCACGCGTCAACGACGGGCAGGCGGCCGGCTCCACCGCCACCACGCGCGGCCGCAACCCGCCACGCAGGGCGTGGCCGATGAACGGAAACGCGATGCCGGCGAAGTTGCTGCCCCCACCGGTGGCGCCAACGATCACATCCGGCCAGGCATCGGCCATCTGCAGCTGCTCCATCGCCTCCAACCCGATGACGGTCTGGTGCAGCAGCACGTGGTTGAGCACCGAGCCCAGCGCATATTTGGTGTCCTCGCGCTGCGCAGCCAGCTCCACGGCCTCCGAAATCGCAATACCGAGGCTGCCCGGGTGGTCGGGCCGCTGCGCCAGCACGCGCCGGCCGTACTCGGTCTCGGTGGACGGCGACGGCAGGCAGCGCGCGCCGTAGGTCTCCATCACCGCGCGGCGGTAGGGTTTCTGGTCGTAGCTGACCCGCACCTGAAACACCAG
>JANWZF010000105.1 GCA_025054905.1 Tepidimonas sp. | reverse complement strand
TGGAGCTGAATTGCGCCCAGCTCGATGAGCTGCAGCGTCTGCGCGGCGTGGGACCGGCGCTGGCTGCGCGCATCGTGCAGGCGCGCACACAGCGGCCGTTTGCCGATTGGGACGATTTCGAGCGGCGGGTCGCAGGCGTCGGCCCGCGCACGGCCGAAGCGCTGTCGCTGCAGGGGTTGCGCATCGGTGGGCGCAGCTATGGGATGCACCGCGCCGCCGGCGGCGGCAGCCCGGCATCCCCCGAGGGTCCTCCATCGACATGCCCCCGCAGCCCTGAGCCAGCGGCGCCTGCGCGGGCCGTGGCGCCCCGACCGTCGCGGGTTCCCGCGCCCCAGGACTACCCTGTCCTCCCCGGTCTGTCTGCGCCGCGCTGAGTGCGCGCCCGCCCCAGGCCTAAGTCGGTGCCGACCCTTGCCACAACGCACGAACGTTCGTATCATTACCGGCATGTCCTCCGCCCAAGCCGCTTTTGACGCCGCGCTGCAACGCGTCAAGACCCTGACCCAGCGCCCCGACAACGCCACGCTGCTGCAGCTGTATGCGCTGTACAAGCAGGCCACCGAAGGGGACAACTGCAGCCCCAAGCCCAGTTTGACCGATCTGGTGGCCCGCGCCAAATGGGACGCCTGGACCAAACTGCAGGGCATGAGCCGCGACGAGGCCATGCAGCGCTACGCGGAACTGGTAGACCGCCTGAGCTGAGCGGACGATGTGGCCCCTGATGAGCCGCGCAACGGCCAGCGCGGGGCCGCGACTCACCTCAGGCAGGGTCGCGCGTGAGGCCGGGGTCGCCATGCGGCCCCTGGGCGGGACGGTCCACCCGCCGCACCTGCACGGCGCAGTCGTAAAACGTCGGTGCTGCCCCCAGATCGGTCAGTGCCTGGCTGGTCAGCTCGTTGACGTTGCGGCCATCCGGGCTGAATTTGCGCCACCAGATACCCAGGCCAATCGCCACGCCGGACCGGGCCCGTCCGTTGAGGCGCGCGCGCAGCTGGCAGGCGCCGCGGTCGTTGAACACCTCGACCCAGTCGCCATCGGCGATGCCACGCGCGGCGGCATCGTCCGGATGCAGCTCCAGCGCCGGCTCGCCTTCGGCGTCGCGCAGCGAATGCATGTTGACGAAGGTGGAGTTGAGGAAATGCCGTGCCGGCGGCGAAATGAAGGCCAACGGATAGCGTGCATCGGCACCGGGGGGCTCATGGTTGGGCACCACTGCGGGCAGCGGATCCTGGCCCTGGACCGCCAGCGCGGCGCTGAACAGCTCGCATCGGCCCGAGGGGGTCGGGAATCCCCCTTGGGCAAACGGTGTTGCTGGCCAGTCCAGGCTGACCCAGCCCTGCTTCAGCAGCCGCTCGAAGTCCACGGCAGACCCCAAAGCCTGCCGGCACAGGACCAGGTCGTCGTCGTGGAAACACGGCTCCTCGAACCCCAGCCGCGCTGCCAGCGCGCGGAAGATCGCCGTGTTGGGCCGCGCCTGCCCCAACGGTTCGATCGCTGGGCGGTTGAGCAGCACATCGGTGTGACCGTAGCTCAGGTGGATATCCCAATGCTCCAGCTGGGTGGTGGCCGGCAGCACATAGTCAGCCATGTCGGCGGTGTCGGTCAGGAACTGCTCCAGCACCACGGTGAACAGGTCGTCGCGCAGCAGCCCCTGGCGGACCTTGCCCCCCTGTGGTGCCACGGCTGCCGGGTTGCTGTTGTAGACGATCAGGGCCTCGATGCGCGGGCCGAACGCGCCACCGCCCGGGTGCAGCAGCGCGTCACCCAGGGTGCTCATGTTGACGCTGCGGGGTGTCGGACATGGGCTGCGCTGCCGCAGATCGGGACGGTACAGGGTGTCGTGCTGCACCGGAAAGGCCCCCGAGCTGGACAGCAGCAAGCCGCCGCCGCGCCAGCGCCATGAGCCCCAGACCGCAGGCAGGCAGGCCACGGCGCGCACGGCGTTGCCGCCCCCGCGCGTGCGCTGCATGCCGTAGTTGAGCCGGATGCCCACCGGCTGGCCGGCACGCACGCAGGCCTCGATGGCGCGGGCCAGCTGCTCGATGTCCTGCTCGGACACACCGCAGTACGCCGCCGCACGGGCCGGCGGCCACTGCAAGGCGCGCTCGCGCAGCGCCTGCCAACCCACGGTGTAGCGCTCGAGATAGTCCAGGTCGGCCCAGCCGCGCACGAACGCTTCGTGCATCAGCGCATAGGCCAACGCGGCATCGGTGCCCGGCCACAGCGCCAGATGCTGGTGGCATTTTTCGGCGGTCTCGGTGCGGCGCGGATCGATGCACACCAGCTGCGCCCCGGCGCGCTTGGCCTGCTGCGCATAGCGCCAGAAATGCAGGTTGCTGGCAATGCTGTTGCTGCCCCAAATCAGGATCAGGCGGCTCTCGGCAAAGGTCTGCACCGGCATGCCCACCTTGGCCCCCAGCGTGGCCTGCAGGGCCGCTGCCCCGGCGCTGGCGCAGATCGTGCGCTGCAGCTGCGAAGCGCCCAGGCGATGGAAAAACCGCGCCGCCATCGCCTCGCCCTGCACCAGCCCCATGGTGCCCGCGTAGCTGTAGGGCAGGATGGCTTGCGGGTCACGGGCGGCCACCGCGCGCAGGCGCTGCGCGATGGCCTGCAGCGCCTCGTCCCAGCCGACCGGCTCGAACCGCCCCGCCCCCTTGGGCCCCACGCGCTTGAGCGGCTGCAGCACGCGCTGCGGGTGGTAGACGCGCTCCAGGTAGCGGCTGACCTTGGTGCACAGCACGCCGGCGGTCTGGGGGTGGGCCGCGTTGCCCTGCAGCCGCACGGCGCGCCCGCGCTGCACCGTGGTGACCCACGAGCAGGTGTCCGGACAATCGTGCGGGCAGGCGCCCAGCACCTCGATGGGGCCATCCACGGCAGGCCCCGGTGGCCAAACTTCGATCGACATGGTGCCATCATAGGGATGACGCGATGGCTGCGAACACGGTGGGGTCGGGCTGGCCGCGCTTGTCGCGCAGCGGCCTGCAGCGGTAGGATGGCACGCATGAAACTGATCGAACCCATCGTTGCGCAGGCCGAGCGGTTTGTCGCGCTGCGGCGCGACCTGCACGCGCACCCGGAGCTGGGCTTTGAAGAGGTGCGCACGGCCGAGCGCGTGGCCACGCTGCTGGGCGAATGGGGCGTCGAAGTCCACCGCGGGCTGGGCCGCACGGGGGTGGTGGGCGTGGTGCATGGCCGCGACGGCGGCGCCTGTGGCCGCATGGTGGGGCTGCGCGCCGACATGGATGCGCTGCCGATGACCGAGCTCAACACCTTCGCGCACGCCAGCCGCCACCCGGGCCGGATGCACGCCTGCGGGCACGATGGCCACACCGCCATGCTGCTGGCCGCGGCCGAACACCTGGCGCGCACACGCGACTTCGACGGCACCGTGGTGCTGATTTTCCAGCCGGCCGAAGAAGGCGGCGGCGGCGCGCGCGCGATGATCGCTGACGGCCTGTTCGAGCGCTGGCCCGTGCAGGCAGTGTTCGGCCTGCACAACTGGCCCGGCCTGCCCGTGGGGCACGTGGCGGTCAGCCCCGGGCCGGTGATGGCTTCCAGCAACGAGTGCCGGGTCGTGCTGCGCGGCAAGGGGGGGCATGCCGCGCTGCCGCACCTGGCCACCGATCCGGTGCCAGCGGCATGCCAGCTGGTGCTGGCCTGGCAGACCATCCTGACACGCAATCTCAAGCCGATCGAGCCGGCGGTGCTGTCGGTGACGATGCTGCGTGCTGGAGAAGCCACCAACGTCATCCCCGACCACGTCGAACTGCAAGGGACCGTGCGCACCTTCAGCGTGGAGGCACTGGATCAGATCGAAGCGCGCATGCGCGAGCTGGCCGAGGGCGTGGCCGCCGCCTATGGCCTGCAGGCCGACTTCACGCTGCGGCGCAACTATCCGCCCACGGTCAACCATGCGGCCGAGGCGCAATGGGTCGCCGACGTCGCCCGCGAGCTGCTCGGCCCCGATGCGGTGCACCCGCAGGAGCCCACCTTGGGCGCGGAGGACTTCGCCTACATGCTGCAGGCCCGCCCTGGAGCCTATCTGTTCCTCGGCAACGGCAACGGCCAGCACCGCGCGGCGCACGGACCCGGTCACGATGCCGGACCCTGCACGCTGCACCACCCGCGCTACGACTTCAACGATGCGCTGATTCCGCTGGGGGCCAGCCTGTGGGTGCGGCTGGCGCAGCGCTGGCTGGCGCAAGGCCGTTGAGGGTGCTGCCGGGTGCGGATGCGGCTGCCCCAAAACGCGCGGCGGCAATCGTCAACAAACCATCGAAGATCAGACCTTCGACCAGCTCGAACGGCACGGTCAGGTAGGGCGCCATCTTCCAGCCGGCCCCGCCGGTCATCAGGCACACCGGCACTTGTCCGGTGTGCAGGCGCAGGTTGTCCCACATGCGCTGCACCGCCCCCGCGATGGCAAACGTGCCGCCGCTGGTCAGCGCATCGCTGGTGTTGGTCGGAAACGGCCGCACATCGCCGGTGGGCACGTGCAGCCCCGCCGTGCCCGACTCCAGCGCGCGCAGCATGATGCCGTGGCCGGGCAGGATGATGCCGCCCAGGAAGCGCCCGTCGGCATCCAGCGCCTCCACCGTCACCGCCGTGCCCACCATCACGACGATGCACGGGCGGCGCTGCCCGCGCGCGAGCAGGCGCTGGCGCGCACCGATCATCGCCACCCAGCGGTCCGAACCCAACCGCGCCGGGTGGTCGTAGCCGTTGACCACGCCAGCCTCCTCGGCCCGCGGCACCACCCAATGCGGCACGGCGTCCCACTGCTCGAGCTGCTCCTCGACGCGGTGACGCACACCGGCGCCGGCCACGATGCTGCCCAACACCCAGCGCGGGGCGCGCAGCTGGCGCCAGTCACCTTCAGCCAGCGATTCGATGTTCTCCAGAAACTGCACCCCATGCGCCAGCAGCCGCGCCCCCGGCCGCGGCGCCTCATACAGCGCCCACTTCAGGCGCGTGTTGCCCACGTCCAGCGCAAGCAGCGTGGTGTCGGCGGTCGGCGCAGCACTCATGCCGGCATGATAACGCTGGCACCGGCGGCAGCCCGCTCAGTTCTGACGCCACGGCAGGCCACGATGGCGCCAGCCGCCCAGCTGCCCCCGATGGCCCTCGGCGTCCAGGTCGCCCTCGAAGCCTTCCAGCACGTTGTAAGCGATGGCACCCAGCTCGGTGGCCCGCTTGGCCGCCGCGATCGAGCGCGCGCCGCTGCGGCACAGCATCAGCAGCGGCCGCCCCTGCGCCGCCAGTGCGCGCACGCCGTCATCGAAGGCTGGGTTGGGCTGCATGCCCGGCCACTGCTTCCACGCCAGCGCGTGCGCGCCCGGCACATAGCCCACCCATTCGCGCTCGGCATCGGTGCGCACGTCCACCAGCAGCGCGCGCCCCTCTTGCACCCAGCGCCAGGCCAGCTCGGGCGCTACGTCGCCCGCATAGCCGGCGGCGGGACGGGGCTGCTCCCGCTCGGCCCCGTCGACGTCGTGCCGCACCCCCCCACGCAGGTTGGCCGGCACCGCCTCGTCGATGCGCCGGGGCCGGGGCAGGTTCAGCCCCTGCATCAGCGCCACGAACTGCTCCAGCGACTTGCCGGCCAGACGCGGGTTGTGCTTCTTTTCGTGTCCGATCGTGGAATGGGTGCGGCCGCGGTAGTCGTGCCCTGGCCAGACGATGGCCTCATCGGGCAACGTGAAGAGCCGCTCGGTGATGCTGCGGTACAGCGCGACCGGATCGCCAGACTGAAAGTCGGTGCGTCCGCAGCCCTCGATCAGCAGCGTGTCGCCGGTGAAGACGTGCACCTGATCGTCCACGCGCCAGACGTAGCTCATGCTGCCGGCCGTATGCCCAGGGGTGGCCAACGCCTGCAGGCGCTGGCTGCCAAAGGTCAGCTCGTCGCCATCGTGCAGCGGGCGGTGCACGGTCACGATCCCGCAGGCCGCCGGCGCCGCCGTGCGCGCGCCGGTGTGCTCGGCCAGTTTCAGGGCGCTGGTGATGTGGTCGGCGTGCGCGTGCGTTTCGACCACCCATTGCAGGCGCAAGCCGTGGTCGCGCAGCGTGCGCAGGTCCCGCTCCAGCTGCTCGTCCACCGGGTCGATGATGACCGCCGCACGCGTCGGGGCGTCGAACAGCACATAGGTGTAGGTGCAGGAGTCGGGATCGAACAGCTGGATTGGGCGCATGGCCTGATTGTCACGCAAAGCGCGCCAGCAGGTCGGCCACGTCGTCCGGCGGGGTATCGCCCTGCGCCATCACGCAGCCCACCATCATAAAAAACGATTTGTCCAGAGCTTTGCGGGCCGCGGCCAGCTGCTGCGCCACCTGCTCGCAGTCGGCATCGCTTTCGATCAGGCGCTGGATGCCGCGCAGCTGCCCCTCCACGCGCTTCAGACGCAGCAGCAGAGCCTTTTTACGGTCGGGATCCTGGACGGCGGTCATGGTGGCGAGGGCGATCGGACAGCGGTCTTGATACTCGGTATGGTATTCAACAGGGGCGGAATGTCAACCATGGGCGAAACAGCGTTGCAAGAATTTCAAAACCGGTTTGAAATGATCGACTCGACCCGGTTTTGGGCGTCACCTCGGTGACGTCGGAGGGCTCATTCCCCGTGAAAACCCGAATCCACCTCGCAGCCGATACCCCCCACGATAGACAGCCCGGGGGTACCCGGTTTCCATCCACCCATGAGGAGACACGCGATGACCACGACTGCTGCCGCTCCGACCCGCCGGCGCCTGCTTCAAGGCGCAGCGGTGGCTGCCGGTGCCCTGGCCGCCCCGATGGTGGCCGTGGCGCAGACGACCACGCTGCGCTTTCAGTCGACCTGGCCGGCCAAGGACATCTTCCACGAGTACGCCAACGACTTTGCCAAGAAAGTCAACGACATGGCCGGCAACCGGCTCAAGATCGAGGTGCTGCCCTCGGGATCGGTGGTGCCGGCGTTTCAGCTGCTGGAGGCGGTGGCCAAAGGCACCCTGGACGGCGGCCACGGCGTGGTGGCTTACCACTATGGCAAAAATTCGGCGCTGGCACTGTGGGGTTCGGGGCCCAGCTTTGGCATGGACCCCAACATGGTGCTGGCCTGGCATTACTACGGTGGCGGCAAGGCCCTGCTGGAAGAAATTTACAAGAGCCTGAACATGGACGTGGTGTCGTTCCTGTACGGGCCGATGCCGACGCAGCCGTTTGGCTGGTTCAAAAAGCCGATCGCCAAGGTCGAGGATCTCAAGGGCATCAAGTTTCGCACCGTCGGCCTGGCGGTGGACCTCTACACCGAGATGGGGGCGGCGGTCAACCCGCTGCCGGGTGGCGAGATCGTGCCGGCGCTGGACCGCGGCCTGATCGACGGAGCGGAGTTCAACAATGCTTCTTCGGACCGCCTGCTGGGCTTTCCGGACGTCGTCAAGCACTGCATGCTGCAAAGCTTCCACCAAAGCGGCGAGCAGTTCGAAATCCTGTTCAACAAGGCCAAGTACGACGCCCTGCCCGGTGAGCTCAAGTCGATCATCGACCACGCGGTCCAGGCTGCCAGCGCCGACATGAGCTGGAAGGCCGCCCACCGCAACTCGCAAGACTATCTGGAGCTGAAAAAAGCGGGCGTCAAGTTCTACAAGACACCGGATGCGATCCTGCGCGCCCAGCTCGTCGCCTGGGACAAGATCATCGCCAAGAAGAGCGCCGAAAACCCGATGTTCAAGAAGGTGCTGGACAGCCAACGCGCCTTTGCCGAGCGCGTCGGAGGGTGGTGGAACGA
>JANWZF010000095.1 GCA_025054905.1 Tepidimonas sp. | reverse complement strand
GTGCCGTTGTGCACGACCCCGGTGCGGATGGCGATGGCCAGGTCCATGTCGCCGGCCCAGCTCAGGTAGCCGACCGCACCGCCATAGATGCCGCGTTTGGTCGGCTCCAGCCGGTCGATCAGCTCCATCGCATGCACCTTGGGCGCGCCGGTCAGCGTGCCGGCGGGAAAGGTGGCGCGCAGCACATCCATGCTGCTCAGCCCCGGGCGCAGCAGGCCCTCGACGTTGCTGACGATGTGCATCACGTGGCTGTAGCGCTCCACCGCAAACGCTTCGGTGACCTTGACGCTGCCGATTTGGGCGATGCGGCCAAGGTCGTTGCGCGCCAGGTCGATCAGCATGACATGCTCGGCCCGCTCCTTCGGGTCGGCCAGAAGGTCCTGCTCGGCAGCGCGGTCCTGCTCGGGCGTGGCCCCGCGCGGGCGCGTGCCGGCCAGCGGGCGGATGGTGACCTTCACCCCGGCGTCGGTGCGCTCCTGGCGCACCAGGATCTCGGGTGAGGCGCCCACGAGGTGCAGATCGCTGCCGCGCGCATCGGCCCCGGCCAGGTTGTAGTAGTACATGTAGGGGCTGGGGTTGAGCGAGCGCAGCGCACGGTACAGGCTCAGTGGACTGTGCGCGAAGGGTTTGTGCAGCCGCTGCCCGATCACGATCTGCATGAAGTCGCCCTGCTGGATCAGGCGCTTGGCCTCTTGCACCGCCGCCATGAAATCCTGCGGCGTGCGCTCGTGCTGCACCGGCTGCGCCGGGCCCGGCTGCACACTGGGCGCGCTGACCGGGTGGCGCAAGCGCTCCTTGAGCTCGCGCAGGCGCTGGCGCGCGCGCGCGTACGCCTCCGGCTGGGCCGGGTCGGTGTAGACGATCAGGTAGAGCTTGCCCGACAGGTTGTCGATCACGGCCAGCTCCTCGGTCTGCAGCAGCAGGATGTCGGGCAACCCCAGGTCGTCGGGCGGACAGCTGTCCTGCAGCTTGCGCTCGATGTGGCGCACCGTGTCGTAGCCGAAGTAGCCGGCCAGTCCGCCGCAGAAGCGCGGCAAGCCCGGGGGCAGCGCCACGCGCCAGCGTTGCTGGTACGCCGCAATCGCATCGAGCGGATTGCCGCTCAGGGTTTCCACCACCACGCCGTCGCGCACCACTTCGGTGCGGGCCTGGGCGCCAAAGCCGCTGGCGCGCAGCCAGGTACGCGCCGGCAGACCGATGAAGCTGTAGCGGCCAAAGCGCTCGCCGCCCACCACCGACTCGAGCAGGAAGCTGTTGCGCCCACCCCCATCGGCGTGGGCCAGCTTCAGGTACAGCGACAGCGGCGTCTCCAGATCGGCAAAGGCCTCCACGATCAGCGGGATGCGGTGATAGCCCTGGGCGGCCAGATGCTGGAATTCGAGTTCGGTGATCACGGCAACAAGGCTCCTGACGGCACGCCGCGCCTGGGGAGGGCACCCGTAGATGCAGCGCGGCAGGGGATGGGGCCGACGGCGCGCACCGGCAACACGGCGGGCGCGCGGCGTCGAACAAGGCCAGACGTCTCAGCGTCGCCAGGGCCAGGCCTCCCGGCGGCCGGTCTTGAGGGCGGCGGCCAGGCGGTCATCAAAAGTGCGGCGGCGCACAGTGATCATGCGCGCAGTGTAACAAAGGTCCGCAGCCATCGGGCCGCCGTAAGATCGGTTGTTTGGCCCTTTGTTGCGCTTGCCGATGGACACCCCTGCTGCCCTGCCCCCGTCCGCCGCCAGCCCGGCGCGCCTGCTGCGCATCCGTGGCGCGCGCACGCACAATCTGCGCAACCTCGATCTGGATCTGCCCAAAGACGCGCTGGTGGTCATCACCGGCCCGTCGGGCTCGGGCAAATCGAGCCTGGCGTTCGACACGCTGTACGCCGAGGGGCAGCGCCGCTACGTCGAAAGCCTGTCGGCCTACGCGCGCCAGTTCCTGGAGCGCATGGACAAGCCCGACGTCGACTTGATCGAGGGCTTGAGCCCAGCCATCGCCATCGAGCAAAAAGCCACCAGCCACAACCCACGCTCCACGGTGGGCACCATCACCGAGATTCACGACCACCTGCGCCTGCTGTGGGCGCGCGCCGGTGTGCCGCATTGCCCGACCCACGATGAGCCGCTGCAGGCACAGACCGTAGCGCAGATGGTCGATGCGCTGCTGGCCTGGCCGGCCGAAACGCGCCTGCTGCTGCTGGCACCGCTGCGCAGCCCCGCAGCCGACAGCGTGCCGGCCCTGCTGGGCCGCGGGTTTGTGCGCTTTCGCGTCGATGGCACGGTGCTGGAGGCCGAAGCGGCGCTGGCGCAAGCGCCGCAGGCCCAGCGGCTGGAGGTGGTGGTCGACCGGCTGCGCCTGCGTCCGGATGTGCGCCAGCGGCTGCATGACAGTGTGGAGCTGGCCCTGCAACTCGGCGAGGGGCACGCCCTGGCGGTCGATCTGGACAGCGCGCGCGAGCAGCCCTTGCACGCCCGCGCCACCTGCCCGCACTGTGGTTACACCGCCGCGGCGCTAGAGCCACGCCTGTTTTCGTTCAACGCACCGCAAGGGGCTTGCCCGACCTGCAATGGTCTGGGGCATGTGGAGGTGTTTGATCCGGCGCGGGTGGTGGCATTTCCCGAGCTGAGTCTGGCCGGCGGGGCGATCAAGGGATGGGATCGGCGTAACCCCCAGACCTTCGCGCTGCTGCGCAGCCTGGCCGCACACTACGGCTTCGACCTGGAGACGCCGTGGCAGGCGCTGCCCGAGGCGGTGCGCCAGGTGGTGCTGCACGGCAGTGGGTCGGACGCCATCGCCTTTGAATACGTGGGCGACCGCGGTCGGCGCGTCGTACAGCACCACCCGTTCGAAGGCGTCTTGCCCCATCTGCAGCGACGCTGGCGGCACAGCGACAGCCCGGCGGTGCGCGAGGAGCTGGCCCGGCTGCGCACCCGCCAACCGTGCCCGGACTGCGGCGGCACGCGCCTGCGCGCCCCGGCGCGCTGGGTGTTCGTGGGCGAAGGCACGCAGCGGCGCACGCTGCCGCAGGTGGAAGCCATGACGCTGGCCGAGGCCCAGGCCTGGTTCGATGCGCTGCAGTTGCGCGGCGCGCGCGCCGACATCGCGCAGCGCCTGCTGGCCGAAATCCGCGCGCGCCTGCGCTTTCTCAACGACGTTGGGCTGTCGTACCTGACGCTGCAGCGCAGCGCCGACACGCTGTCCGGCGGCGAGGCGCAGCGCATCCGCCTGGCCAGCCAGATCGGCTCGGGCTTGAGCGGCGTGATGTACGTGCTGGACGAGCCCAGCATCGGCCTGCACCAGCGCGACAACGACCGCCTGATCGCCACCCTGAAGCGCCTGCGCGATCTGGGCAACACGGTGCTGGTGGTGGAGCATGACGAAGACATGATGCGCGCCGCCGATCATCTGGTGGACCTGGGCCCCGGTGCCGGCGAGCACGGCGGGCGCGTGATGGCGCAGGGGCCATGGCCGGTGGTGGCCGCGCACCCCGACTCGCCCACCGGCGCGTACCTGAGTGGACGGCGGCGCATCCCCGTGCCGACGCAGCGGCGGCCCTGGCATCCCCCCACCCCTCCCAATCCAGGCGGATCCAGCCTCAAACCGTGGCCGGGTCAGCCGTCCGACCGCGCCGCTGCGGCCCCCGCGGCGCTGCGGCTGGTGGGGGCAAGCGGCCACAACCTGCGCGCCGTCACGGTGGAGATCCCGGTCGGGTTGCTGACCTGCGTCACCGGGGTCAGTGGCTCGGGCAAGTCCACCCTCATCAACGACACGCTGCTGCGCGCGGTACAACGCCACCTGCACGGCAGTGGCCCCGAACCCGAGCCTTACGAGGCGCTGGAGGGGCTGGAGCACTTCGACAAGGTGATCGCGGTGGACCAAAGCCCGATCGGGCGCACCCCACGCTCCAATCCCGCCACCTACACCGGGGTGTTCACGCTGATCCGCGACCTGATGGCGCAAACCCCTGCGGCGCGCGAGCGCGGCTGGGGCCCGGGTCGCTTCTCGTTCAACGTGCCGGGCGGGCGCTGCGAGGCCTGCCAGGGCGACGGCGTGGTGCGCGTGGAGATGCACTTTTTGCCCGATGTCTTCGTGACGTGCGAGCTGTGCGGCGGCAAGCGCTACCACCGCGAAACGCTGGAAGTGCGCTACAAAGGCCTGAACATGGCCGAAATCCTCGACCTGACGGTGCAACAGGCGCACGAGCTGTTTGCCAACGTGCCGGCGCTGCGGCGCAAGTTGCAGACGCTGCTGGACGTCGGGCTCGGCTACGTGCGGCTGGGCCAAAGCGCCACCACGCTGTCGGGGGGCGAGGCCCAGCGCCTGAAGCTGGCCCAGGAGCTGGCCAAGCGCGACACCGGCCGCACGCTGTACGTGCTGGACGAACCCACCACGGGCCTGCATTTCGTCGATATCGAACTGCTGCTGCAGGTGCTGCTGCGACTGCGCGAAGCGGGCAACACCATCGTCGTCATCGAGCACAACCTGGACGTGATCAAGTGCGCCGACTGGGTGATCGACCTTGGCCCGGAGGGTGGTGCCGGCGGCGGCACCGTGGTGGCCTGCGGCACGCCGGAGCAGCTGGCTGCCCACCCGCACAGCCACACGGGCCGCTACCTGGCCGCCAAACTGCGCGCCGAGGCTAGCTGACAGGCACCCCACCGCCCCGGACGGCGCCGGTTGCTGGCATGATAGGCAAGCTGCAGGCTGCACGGCACGTACGGCCGCAGCCCCCATGATGGAGACGGCATGAGCGGCTACGACTTCGACCTGTTCGTGATCGGCGGCGGCAGCGGTGGCGTGCGCGCCGCGCGCCTGGCCGCCCAGCGCGGCGCGCGCGTGGCACTGGCCGAAGCCCGCGGGCGCGCTGGCCTGGGTGGCACCTGCGTCACGTTGGGCTGCATCCCCAAAAAGCTGTACCACTACGCCGCGCACTATGCCGAAGCGGCCGAGGAGGCCCGCGGCTACGGCTGGCACGGCCCGGCGGCACAGCTGGACTGGGGCGAACTCAAGCGCCGCCGTGCCGCCGAGATTGCGCGCTTGAACGGCGTCTACGAGCAGCTGCTGCGCCAGGCCGGCGTCACGCTGCTGCAGGGGCACGCCCGCCTGCTGGATCCGCACACCGTGCAGCTGACCCCACTGCAGACCGCTGGCCAGCCGGCGCCTCTGACGTGGCGCGCCGAGCGCATCCTGATCGCCACCGGCGGCACGCCCCACGTGCCGCACTTTGTGGGGCGCGAGCACGTCATCACCTCCAACGACGTGTTCGACCTGGAGCCACTGCCGGCGCGGATGGTGGTGGTCGGTGGCGGCTACATCGCCTGCGAATTCGCCTCGATCTTCCTCGGCCTGGGGGTGCGCGTGACGCAGCTGTACCGCGGCGAGCAGATCCTGCGCGGCTTCGACGACGATGTGCGTGGGTTTCTGGCCGAGGAACTGCAAAAAAAGGGGCTCGACCTGCGGCTGCACACTGGCGTGGTGGCCGTGCAGCGCCGCGCCGACGGCCTGCACGTGACCCTGGAAAACGGCCAGACGGTGGTGGCCGACGCGGTGTTGTACGCCACCGGCCGTGTGCCCAACGTCGCCGGCCTGGGGCTGGAGGCCCTCGGCGTTGCGCAGGGGGCGCAAGGGGCCCTCATCGTCGACGACCACTTCCGCACCAACATCCCCAGCATCCATGCGGTCGGTGACGTGGTGGCACGCGCCCAGCTCACCCCGGTGGCGCTGGCCGAAGCCATGGCCCTGGTCGACCACCTGTTCGGCCCCGCACCCGGTGCAGCGCCGCGGCAGGCCCGCTACGACTTGATCCCCACCGCCGTCTTCACGCTGCCCAGTGTCGGCGCCGTGGGTCTGACCGAAACACAGGCCCGCCAACGCTGCGGCCGCCTGCGCATTTACCGCAGCAGTTTTCGCCCGCTGCGCCACACGCTCAGCGGCCGCGACGAGCGCGCGCTGGTCAAGCTGGTGGTGGACGATGCCAGCGATCGCGTCGTCGGCCTGCACATGGTGGGGCCGGAAGCGGGCGAAATCGTGCAGGGCTTTGCGGTGGCCCTGCGCTGCGGTGCCACCAAGGCCCAGTTCGATGCCACGCTGGGCATCCACCCCACGCTGGCCGAAGAATTCGTCACGCTGCGCGAACCCGTCCTCGTCACTTGAAGCCTTGCCGATGGCCCTCATCGACACCCCTACGTTCGTGGCACCGCAGCACTTCACCGACGCGGCCGCCGCGGTTGCGCACGCCCGTGCACTGTACGAAGCGGCGGTGGCGCACCTGCGCCAGGCGCTGCAGCGCTACCTGGCGCAACCGCTGCAGCCCGACACACCGCTGCGGCGCGTGCGTGCGCACTACCCCTGCGTGCGGCTGCAGGTGCAGCGCACCCCCGACGGCCCCCAACCGCGTGCCCGCCAAAGTTATGGCTTTGTCACCCGCCCTGGCCGCTACGAAACGACGCTGACACGCCCGGACCTGTTCGCCGATTACTGGCACGAACAGTTCGAGCTGCTGCTGCACCACCACGGCCAGCCGCTGGAGATCGCGCTCAGCCACGAGCCGATCCCGCTGCACTTTGCGCTGGGTGAAGACAGCCAGTTCGAAGGCGAGCTGTCGGCGCTGCAGCGCGCCCGGCTGGCCGAGGTGTTCGACCTGCCCGACCTGACTGCGATGGACGACGCCATCGCCAATGGCCGCTACGTGGCGCGCGACGACGTGCCGCTGCCGCTGGCGTTGTTTCGCGGCGCGCGCATCGACTACTCGCTGGCGCGGCTGCGGCACTACAGCGGCACGGCACCGGCGTGGTTCCAGAACTTCGTGCTGTTCACGAACTACGCGTTTTATGTGGACGAGTTCGTGCGCCTGGGGCAGGCAGAAATGGCGCGCACCGACAGCCCCTACGTGGCCTTCGTCGAGCCCGGCAACGTGGTGACCTGGCGCTGCGGCATCGACGCGGCCACCCGGCAGCGCCTCGGCGGCCCCACCGGCAGCCCCCCGGTGCGCCTGCCCCAGATGCCTGCCTACCACCTGGTGCGCGCCGACCGCAGCGGCATCACGCTGGTCAACATCGGCGTGGGCCCGAGCAACGCCAAGACCGCCACCGACCATATCGCCGTGCTGCGGCCGCACGCCTGGCTGATGCTGGGGCACTGCGCCGGACTGCGCCACAGCCAGCAACTCGGCGACTACGTGCTGGCGCACGCCTACGTGCGCGAAGACCACGTGCTGGACGAGGAGCTGCCGTTGTGGGTGCCGATCCCGGCGCTGGCCGAGGTGCAGCTGGCGCTGGAAGGGGCGGTGGCCGACGTCACCGGGCTGCAGGGGGCGGCGCTCAAGCGCGTGCTGCGCACCGGCACGGTGGCCAGCACCGACAACCGCAACTGGGAGCTGCTGCCCGGCAACGTCGCGCAGCACCGCCTGTCGCTGTCGCGCGCCATCGCGCTGGACATGGAGTCGGCCACCATCGCCGCCAACGGCTTTCGCTTCCGCGTGCCTTATGGCACGCTGTTGTGCGTCAGCGACAAGCCGCTGCACGGCGCCATCAAGCTGCCCGGCATGGCCGACCGCTTCTACCGCGAACGCGTCGATCAGCACCTGCGCATCGGACTGCGCGCCATCGAGCGGCTGCGCGCAGCCGGCGTGGACCAGCTGCACAGCCGCAAGCTGCGCAGCTTCGATGAGGTGGCCTTCCAGTAACCCCGCGTGGCCCGCGGCCGCCTGCCGGCAACGGCAGACTCAGTCCAGCCAGCAGCCCATCGCCTCGCCCATGCGCACCGGCCGACCCGGTGCCCAATCTGCCGCCAGCCGTGCCACGCCCGGCGGCAGCAGCACGATCACGGTGGAGCCGAGCAGAAAACGCCCCATTTCCGCGCCCTGCGCCAGCGTGAGGTCGCGCCCGTCGTAGTCCCAGCGGCGCACCCGGCCCGGCCGCGGCGGATTGACCACGCCGTGCCAGACCGTGGCCATGCTGCCCACGATCGTGGCGCCGACCAGCACCAGCACGAACGGAAAGCGCCGGCCATCGTGGCGCTGCCCCTCGAACCAGCAGACCACGCGCTCATTGCGCGCAAACAGCCCCGGCACACCGCGCGCCGTGGCCGGGTTGACCGAAAACAGCGTGCCCGGCACATGCACCATGCGCCGCAGCCGCCCGGTGCACGGCATGTGGATGCGGTGGTAGTCACGCGGGCTCAGGTACAGCGTGGCAAACGTGCCGTCGGTGAAGGCTGCGGCCAGCCCCTCCTCGTCGCCGCCCAGCAGCGCCGCCACCGTGTAGACGTGACCCTTGGCCTGCAGGATGCAGTCGTGCTCGATCGCCCCGCACTGGCTGATCGCCCCATCCACCGGGCAGACCAGGTCGGCCGCCGCCAGCGGCCGCGCCCCGGGACGCAGCGCGCGGGTAAAAAAGTCGTTGAACGTGGCGTAGGCCGCCGGGTCCGGCTGCGCCGCCTCGCTCATGTCCACGCCATAGCGTGCGATGAAGCGGCGAATCGCCGCCTGCGTCATCGCCCCCAGCGGCCGGCGCGCCAGCGCCCCGGCCAGCTCGGTCAGCATCCGCTTGGGCAGGGCATGCTGCAGCCCGATGGCTGCACGGTCCAAAATAGCCATGACCCGATTATCGGCGCCCACCGACACATAGATCTCAGAACCTCGTCTCGTACCTTCGGCCGCTGCGGCACAATGGGATCATGGCCGACGCACTGCTGCAGATGGAGGGGCTGACCAAGCGCTACGGCGCACGGGCGGTGGTCGAGGATTTGTCGTTTGACATTGCGCCGGGGGAGTGCGTCGGGTTGCTCGGACCCAATGGCGCCGGCAAAACCACCAC
>JANWZF010000076.1 GCA_025054905.1 Tepidimonas sp. | reverse complement strand
TCTGGCCTGGGCGGCCGGGCAGGGGGTGCCCACGGCGGTGGTGGACCACACCGTCTACCCCAGCCGCGAAGCGTTCGACACCGCGCTGGCCGAGGCGATCGGGCGCTACGATCCGCACGGGCGGGCGCTGGTGCTGCTGGCAGGCTTCATGCGCATCCTGACCCCCGGCTTCGTGCAGCGCTATGCGGGGCGCCTGCTCAACATCCATCCTTCGCTGCTGCCGGCTTTTCCGGGGCTGCACACGCATCGCCGCGCCATCGAGGCGGGCTGCCGCTTTGCCGGGGCCACCGTGCACCAGGTCACTGCCGAGCTGGACCACGGCCCGATCCTGGAGCAGGCGGTCGTGCCGATCCTGCCCGGCGATACGCCCGAGGCGCTGGCCGCGCGTGTGCTGACGCAGGAGCATCTGATTTATCCACGCGCGATCGAACGCTGGCTAAGCGACCATGGTGACGCTTCAAAAGAGTGAAGACGCCGGTTGGAGGGAAGGTCATCGCGTCAGCGCGGGCCTTTGATGTCATGGGGCGGCAAACGCAGCAGGCCAGACGTGCCATTCTTGTGGGACTGGCCCTGGCTTGGGCGTTAGGGTTTGCTGGAACATGGGGGTGGTACGGCCAGCTGGTGCGGCTCTTGCACGAGGCGCCGCCTGCATGGCAGTCGATTTGTACGGCAGGATCGCTTAGATCCAGCACAGCGCCCCAGACTCTGCAGGCAGATGTTGCGCATGATACGCATGGCACCAGCTTGGCGTTCATGCATTGCTGGTGGTGTTGTCTATCGGATGCGAGTTGGCCCGAGCCAGATTTCGGCGGTTTTAATGTCGAACCCGTCGAAGAGGACAAGGGGTTTCAGAGGACACCGACCCTCTTATGGATTGATGATGCCTGGATGGTTCCATTTTCGCATGGTCCACCGGCCAGGTCATAGGGTATTTGTAGCGTGCCTCTGACTGCCGTAGGCGCAATGCCTTCGGTGCGTATCTGCCTGTGGTGAGCGGAAGCATGACTGCGCTCACCATGATTCACCATGTCGGCCACGGCCGCCGATTGGGCCCAGATTTCTGGGCTAACGATGGCTCAAGGCCAACGGTCAATGATTTTCTGGAAGTCGCCATGTTGAAGCGCCAAGAAATTGTCGGGGAGCGTGGCAATGCCTCGCTGAAGTCTGCATGGATGGCAATGCTATTAAGACGTCTGCATGCCTGGGCTGGTGTCTTAATAGCGCCTTTTATAGGGCTGGCAGCCATGACGGGCCTGTTCTATGTCTGGACACCCCAAATTGAAGATTGGATGTACCGGTCTGTGCTCTACACAGATGCTCAGGGGCAGCCTTTGCCGTTGCAACGCCAGGTGCAGGCAGCCTTGGATCATGTACAGGGACGCTGGCCGTTGTCTGGCGTCCGTCCGGCGCTGGAGCCAGGGATGACCACGCGGGTTCTTTTTGCTGACAAGACCTTGGGTGAGTCAGAGCGTTGGGCTGTTTTTGTGGATCCGGTCACGGGCCGTGTGCGCGGTGTGGAGGTGGCTTACGGTACCAGTGGGGCCTTGCCTGTACGTTTATGGTCCAGCAAGATTCATCGCCAATTGATGGCTGGAGAAAACGGTCGGATTTATGCCGAATTGGCGGCTTCATGGCTGCTGGTTATGGCGGTTGGGGGGGTGTATTTATGGTGGGGACGGCGTCAGCGCCATCCCGATGGAGATAACCCTCGTGTGACGGGAATTTTGCGCTCCAAGCATGCCCGTTGGGGGGTTATCCTGTTTTTGGGCTTGCTTTTCCTGGCCTTGTCAGGCCTGACTTGGTCGCGTTTTGCGGGGGCCAATATTGGTCAATGGCGGCAAATGATGGGGTGGGCGACGCCGACGCTCAAACAGCAGCTGGTTGCCACTGCCGGGCAAACCGGATCCTCTGCTGCATTGGGTCCCGCACAAATGATCGATGCTGTATGGGAGCGGGCCCAGCTTTACGGTATTGATGCCAAGAGGGTCGAAATCAGGCCACCATCCAAGCATGACCAGGCATGGGCAGTGATCGAAATTGACCGCCGATGGCCCACCCAGGTTGATGCCATCGCCATCGATGGCAGAACGCTGGAGCCCGTCCATGCGATTGCTTTTGCCGATTTTCCAATCGCTGCAAAACTAACCCGCTGGGCAGTGGATTTGCATATGGGGGTGATGCTGGGGTGGCCGAATCAACTGGTGCTGACATTGGTGGCAGTCGGCTTGCTGGTGATGATCGTTTGGGGTTACCGGATATGGTGGGGACAGCGCCAGCGATTTTGGAGGAGCCCGACCTTGTGGGACGCGCTAGGCTTTGCGCCCTGGCTGCATCGAGGGCTGGTGCTTGCAGTGGCGGTGATGCTGGGTTGGGCATTGCCAGTGTGGGGAGTGAGCCTGGCACTCATCGCCGTGGGTGAAGCCGTGCTGATGTATTGGCGCCGGCGTTATTAGGTCTTGCCGTAGACCACCCGAGGGACGGACGTGGCAAACGGGCTCAGCGCAGCGCATACACCAGCGCGGCGCCAAGGGCTACGGCGGCCACCACCGCCCAGCCGATGCGGTCGATGTGGCGGCGCAGCAGCGGCTCCATGCGCGCGCCGCCCCAGCGCATCAGTGCGGCCACCAGAAAGAAGCGCGCACCACGCCCAATCAGCGAGGCCAGCGTGAACGGCAACAGTGGCATGGCCAGCGCCCCGGCGGCGATCGTGAACACCTTGTAGGGAAT
Organism: Tepidimonas sp.; assembly: GCA_025054905.1. Lineage (GTDB taxonomy): Bacteria > Pseudomonadota > Gammaproteobacteria > Burkholderiales > Burkholderiaceae_C > Tepidimonas. The sequence goes on along the minus strand of JANWZF010000076.1, from coordinate 637 downwards.
CGGCGAAAAGCCAGCGACGAACACCGCCCAGGCGCCCCAGGCGTCGAACCAGGCCACGGCCTGCTGGTAGGCTGGTCCGTAGCTGGAGCCGCGCAGCCACGGCTCGATGGCTGCCAGCGCCAGCCAGCCGATCAGGTAGCCAGCCAGTCCCCCCAGCACCGACGTCCACGTGGTCAGCCACGCCAGCCGCCACGCCCGCTCGGGCTGCGCCAGCGCCATCGGCGCCAGCATCACGTCCGGCGGCACCGGAAAGAACGACGACTCGGCAAAGCTCAGCACCCCCAGATAGCGCGGGGCATGGCGGTGGCGCGCCCACTGCAGGGCGCGGTCGTACAGCGGGGCGAAGAGGCGCATGGTCGTGTGGCAGGTGGCGTGCGCTCAGGCCTGGTGAAACACCAGCCCTGCGTGCTCGCGCATCGTGTGAAAGCGGATCTTGGGCCAGTTGCCCTCCACCGCGCGCAGGGTCGCGGCATGGTCGAGCAGGATGGCCGGCGCATCCACCGCGTCCCACGCCATGCGGTGCACGTTGGCGTCGATGAAGCGTTTGAGCTCGGCCTCGCCGCCGTTTTCCGGCGGGCAGGTCACCCAGCGCACGACATGGTAAGGGCTGGCACCGATGCGCGCCTTGACGCCGTAT
>JANWZF010000050.1 GCA_025054905.1 Tepidimonas sp. | reverse complement strand
TCGGCATGGCCGTGGCGGTGGTGCCCAAGGCCAACCTGCCGCGCAAGCCCGAGGCTGCCTTCGCCCGCGCCACCGAAGGGCTGACCCTGCACGGCGTGGAGCGGGTCGAGGAGGCCCTGGAGGTCGTGCGCGGGTGGGGGTGACGGCCAAGCCGCAGGCTTACGGGTTTGCCCCACTTTCAGCGTGGTTTTGACCCATTACCATGCCCCTACCGGCAGGGGTTGGGTGGGTGCTTGACCGCTCATGGCGTCGACCTGCCGCACCTCGCCGGCGGATGTGGTACCCGACCCCCCAATCACAGGAGGAGACACCCCGATGAGCCATCCCCGCTTTCCCCAGGCTGTGCCGCCGGAGGATCCAAACGTCCCCGTATGGCCGCGCCGGCGCGTGCTGCAAACAGGGCTGACCCTGGGGTCGGCCGCGTGGCTGGCCGGCTGCGCCAGTTTGATCGGACAGGCCAAACCGCAGGTCGTGGTGGTCGGCGGTGGATGGGGTGGCCTGGGGGCCGTGCGTGCGTTGGCGGCCGAACAGGTGGCTGCCGTCACCCTGGTGGAGCCGAACGACCGCTTCATGTCGTGCCCCATGAGCGGGCACTACGTCGCCGGGGTTGGCAGCCTCGACGAACTGCTGCATGGCTACCAGCGCGTCGAAGCGCTGCCCGGGGTCCAGCGGGTGCGCGCCCGGGTGCAGGCCATCGAACGCGACCGCCGCGAGGTGGTGCTGGACAACGGCCAGCGACTGCGCTACGACCACCTGGTGCTGTCGCCCGGCGTCGAGTACATGGAGGAAAGCCTGCCGGGCTTTGCCGCCGCACGCGAGGCGCTGCCGGTGGGCTTTCGCGCCTTCGAGCACCAGGCCGTGCGGGCCCAGGTGGAGCGGTTCTACGCCCAAGGCGGCACGCTCGTGATGAGCGCGCCCAAGCCCCCCTACCGCTGCCCGCCCGCGCCCTACGAGCGCGCCATGTTGATCGCCGAGCAGATCAAAAAGCGCGGCGTGCGCGGCAAGATCGTTTTTCTGGATGCCAATGCGGCTCCCACGCCCGCCCCCACCGCCCAGCCGATCCTGGGTGCCCTGAAAGCCTACGCGGACGTGATCGACTACCGCCCGAACGTGGAGCTGCAAGCGGTCGATGCCGGCCGGCGCACCCTGCAAACCAGCGCCGGGGAGCTGCGCTACGACCACGCCAATCTCGTGCTGCCCATGCGCGCCCAGGCGCTGGTGCGCCAGGCAGGCCTCGGTCAGCGCTGGGCCGAAGTCGAGCTGCCCAGTTTTCAGGCCAAGGCCGACGCTCGCATCTTCGTCATCGGCGACGCCCAGGGCAGCCCGCAACCCAAGAGCGGGCAAGTAGCCTTCGGCCAGGGCCGAGCCGTGGGGGAAGAGATTGCGCGCCGATTGCGCGGACAGTCCGGGCCCGCCCCCGCCGGGGACATCGAACTGCCGGTGGGAATCTGCTGGGCGGCCACCTCGCATGACGAGGCGATCAACGTCAACGTGGTCACGACCCTGAGCCCCGGTGAAGCACCCAAGCTGCGCTTCACCGTCGATCCCCAGCCTAGCGCGCGCTCGGGCGCGGCAGCCTGGAGCTGGGCGCGCGGGGTCTGGCGCGCGATGCTGGGCTGAGTCACCCGCTGCCCCCGGTGCCAGCAACCCCGGCGCGCCGGCGCGGTTACAATGCGCGCTGTCCTGCCGGCCGCCATCGGGCCGGCGTGGGTTCCCTCACCCCACTCACCAAAAAGGATCGATCATGGTCATGCCCCCTGCGGCGCTGACGCCCGGCGCCGCCACCCACCCCTTGCCCGCCCATCTGCTGCCGCGCGCCGTGGCGGTGCTGGCGCTGCTGCACATCGCGGTGATCATCGCCAGCAACGTGCTGGTGCAGTTGCCCTTCACCGTCGCCGGCGTGCACACCACATGGGGAGCGTTCACGTTCCCGCTGGTGTTTGTGCTCACCGATCTGACGGTGCGGCTGCTGGGCCCGGATGTGGCGCGCCGCGTCGTGGCGCGCGTGATGCTGCCGGCGCTGCTGGCCTCTTATATCGTCTCGGTGGTGTTTGCCGACGGCGCGTTC
>JANWZF010000048.1 GCA_025054905.1 Tepidimonas sp. | reverse complement strand
ACCGTGCAGCAAGGCGTTGATATTCCGGCCCCAGGCCTGCGGCTGGCGCAGGCGCAGCCGCGAGGCTGGCGCTGGCAGCTGCGACGCAATGGTGCGTTGACGCCGCGGCAATTCGTGCTGGCCATGGTGCTGGCCTGTGGTACCTTGGCAAGCGTCAGCACGTTGTGGGTGGCGATGGGAGCGGTGCTGGTGCTGCCGTTTGCGGTGCTGGAGCTGGTTGTCGTGGTGTGGGCGTTTGGCTGGATGGCGCGCCATGCGGCCGATCGCGAGGAGCTGGAGCTCGACGAAAACGTGCTGCGTGTGACCCGCTGGGACGGCCGCGGCCGCGCTTCGCTGGAGCTGCCGCGTCCCTGGCTGCGGGTGGAGATGCCGGGGACGCCGCATGACCTGGTCGGTTTGCGTGCCGGCACGCAGCGCATTGAGGTGGGGCGTTACGTGCGTCCGGAGGTACGTTGGCAGTTGGCGCGCGAGCTGCGCTGGGTACTGGAGCGAGCGGCATAAAACCCCGTTCGATGCTTGGGTTCGGGATATCCCGCAGCTGAGGGACCGAAGAAGTTTGGTGTAATCGGTGTTGACATAAATCAACGCTTATATTCGAGGCAAACGACGTGAGCACGATGAAGCAGTCAGGTCAAGCGTGGTGGCGGCGCGGGGTTGTTGCTGGCCGAACGATCAAGGGTGCGCTGGGCACGGTTGCGCTGACCGCGGCCGCGTGGGTCGAGCAGGCACAGGCGCGTGTCAACGATCTGCCCGGTGGCCCGGCGGTTAACCAGCTCAACTTCCACCCGCCCGCCACCCGCATTGCCGAGGAGCAGCACTGGCTGCACTGGTTCATGCTGGCGATCTGCCTGGCGATCTTCGTGATCGTCTTTGGCATCATGTTCTATTCGATCGCCAAGCATCGCAAATCGGTCGGGCACAAGGCGCAGGAGCTGCCCGAGCCGATCTGGGTCGAGCTCGGCTGGACCATTGTGCCGCTGCTGATCGTCATCGGCATGGCGCTGCCGGCGACCAAGGTGATCGTGGCGCAGAAGGACACCTCCAACAGCGACATCACGATCAAGGTCGTGGGCATGCAGTGGAAGTGGGGCTACGAATACCTCAAGGGTGAGGGCGAGGGCATCCAGTTTCTGTCGACGCTCGATCCGCAGCACCGCATCATGTCCGACAGCGGCAAGGTCGCGCCCACCGACGACTATCTGCTCAAGGTTGACAACCCCCTGGTGGTGCCGGTGGGCAAAAAGATCCGCATCATCACCACGGCCAACGACGTCATCCATGCCTGGATGGTGCCTGCCTTTGGCGTCAAGCAGGATGCCATCCCCGGCTTTGTGCGCGACACGTGGTTCCGTGCCGAGAAAACCGGTGACTTCTACGGCCAGTGCGCCGAGCTGTGCGGCAAAGAGCATGCCTACATGCCGATCCACGTCAGGGTCGTGACCCAGGAGGAATACACCCAGTGGGTCGCCAAGCAGAAGCAAGCCATGGCCGCCAAAGCCGATGATCCCAACAAGGAGTGGACGCTGGCCGAGCTGAAGACGCGCGGCGAGCAGGTCTACGCGGCCAACTGCGCGGCCTGCCATCAGGCCAATGGCAAGGGGGCCGGTCCGATCAAGCCACTGGATGGCTCGTCCATCGTGACCGCGGCTGACCATGCGCCCATGCTCAAGATTTTGCTCAATGGCGCAGGCAATGGGGCGATGCCGGCGTGGAAGCAGCTGTCCGATGTGGAGCTGGCGGCGGTGATGACGTATGCGCGCAACAGCTGGTCCAATGCCACCGGTGATGTAGTGCAGCCCAAGGAAGTGGTGGCGGCGCGCCAGTGAAGGTTGATGTCAACGTGACGAGGACAATGCCATGAGTGCAGTACTGGACCATCCGGGCGCGCACGCGCACGATCATGAGCACCACGCCCCCAGCGGCTGGCGGCGCTGGGTGTTTGCCACCAACCACAAAGACATCGGCACGCTGTACCTGCTGTTCAGCTTTGCGATGCTGATGATTGGCGGGTTGCTGGCGCTGGGCATTCGCGCCGAGCTGTTCCAGCCCGGCCTGCAGGTGGTCAACCCCGAGCTGTTCAACCAGCTCACGACGATGCACGGCATCATCATGGTGTTCGGTGCCATCATGCCGGCGTTCGTGGGGTTTGCCAACTGGATGTTGCCGTTGCAGATCGGCGCCTCCGACATGGCCTTTGCGCGGATGAACAACTTCAGCTTCTGGCTGATGGTGCCCGCCGGCCTGATCCTGGTGCTGTCGTTCTTCATGCCGGGCGGGGCCCCGGCGGCCGGCTGGACCCTGTATGCGCCCCTGACGCTGCAGATGGGGCCGTCGATGGATGCGGCGATTTTCGCGATGCACATCCTGGGCGCCAGCTCGATCATGGGGTCGATCAACATCATCGTCACGATCCTCAACATGCGTGCCCCTGGCATGACGTTGATGAAGATGCCGATGTTTGCCTGGACGTGGCTGATCACCGCGTATCTGCTGATTGCGGTGATGCCGGTGTTGGCGGGCGCCATCACGATGACGCTGACCGACCGCCACTTTGGGACCAGCTTTTTCAACCCGGCCGGCGGTGGTGACCCGGTCATGTACCAGCACATTTTCTGGTTCTTCGGTCACCCCGAGGTGTACATCATGATCCTGCCGGCTTTTGGCATCATCAGCCAGGTGGTGCCGGCGTTTGCACGCAAGAAGCTGTTCGGCTACACCTCGATGGTGTACGCCACCGCGTCGATTGCGATCCTGTCGTTCATCGTCTGGGCGCACCACATGTTCACCACCGGCATGCCGGTCACCGGGCAGCTGTTCTTCATGTACGCGACCATGCTGATCGCCGTGCCCACCGGGGTGAAGATCTTCAACTGGGTGGCCACGATGTGGAAGGGCTCGATGACCTTCGAGACCCCGATGCTGTGGGCGGTGGGCTTCATCTTCGTGTTCACGATGGGCGGCTTCACCGGGTTGATGCTGTCGATGGCGCCGCTGGACATTAACTTCCAGGACACCTACTACGTGGTGGCGCACTTCCACTACGTGCTGGTGGCCGGATCGCTGTTTGCAATGTTTGCGGGCTTTTACTACTGGGGTCCGAAGTGGACCGGCGTGATGTACGACGAGACCCGCGGCAAGATCCACTTCTGGTGGTCGATGATCTCGTTTAACGTGACCTTCTTCCCGATGCACTTCCTCGGGCTGGCAGGCATGCCGCGCCGTTACGCGGACTATCCGATGCAATTTGCGGACTTCAACGCGATCGCATCGGTGGGGGCGTTTGCCTTCGGTTTGGCGCAGGTGTACTTCTTCCTGGCGGTGGTGTTGCCGATGATGCGCGGCCAGGGCGAGAAAGCCCCGCAAAAGCCCTGGGAAGGGGCGGAAGGCCTGGAATGGGAGATCCCATCGCCGGCGCCGCACCACACGTTTGAGACGCCGCCCAAGCTCGACCCGACTGCCACCCGCATCGTTGGCTAACGGTCCCTGCCCCCGTCGGAGCCTGCCATGCTGACACCCGAACAACGCCGTCAAAATCAGCGCCTGGGTTGGATCCTGGCCTCGGTGGCGCTGGCGTTCGCGCTGGGCTTCGTGGCCAAGCTGGTGCTGCTGGGGGGCTGAGGACGCCATGGCGTGGGTCGTATCGTGGAGGCTTTTGCCATGAGTCCCCGTCGGGCCGACAACCTGCGCATGACCGGCAAGCTGGTCGTGATCGCAGTCGGGATGTTTGCGTTTGGCTATGCACTGGTGCCGATCTACCGCGCCATCTGTGAAGCCACCGGCATCAACATCCTGGCGCTGGGCGAGCG
>JANWZF010000132.1 GCA_025054905.1 Tepidimonas sp. | reverse complement strand
TTTTTTGTGTTCGGCCACAAGTCCTGGATCGTCGCAAGAGTGCCGCGGCCCGGTGCGGAAGCTGCCAAGAGGGGCGGCGGTGGGCGCGGGGCTGCCGTTGGCGCGCCCGTTTCAGACCCCGGGCGAAGCAGCCGCCTGGCGCCCCACCGAAGGCAACGGCTGCCGCCAGGCCACCAGCAGCCACAGCGCAGCCAGCACGGCCCCGGCGGCAAAGACCGCGTCTGCTCCGGCCTGCCGCAGCAGCCAGCCGCCGATGGCGCCGCCGGCAAACAAGCCCAGCGACTGCAGCGTGTTGTAGATGCCCAGGGCGGCGCCGCGCGCCTCGGGCGGGGCCAGGCGCGAGACCAGGCTCGGCTGGCTGGCTTCCAGCGTGTTGAAGCCGGTGAAAAACACCATCAACGCCAGCGCCAACAGCGCGAGGCTGGCGCTGTGGCTCTGCGCCCAGGCGAGCAGCAACTGGGCCAGCAGCAGCAACCCGATGGCCGCACGCAGCATCCACCCCAGGTGGCCGCGCCGCTCCAGCCGCAGCAGCACGCCCCCCATCAGCGCCAATGAGATGGCCAGCGCGGCCAGGTAGACTTGCCAGTGTTGCCCCTGCGGCAGGCCCGCGGCCACCAGCAGCCCTGGCACCGCCACCCACATGGACATCTGCAGCGTGTGCAGGGCCAGCACGCCCAGGTCCAGCCGCAGCAGGGCTGGGTCGGTCAGCACCGAGCGCAGCGGGGTGACCGGACGCTGCGGGGGGCGTGGCGGCTCGGGCGGCACCACCCAGGCCACCGCTGCCATGCCGGCCAGCGTGAGCACGGCGGTGAGCACGAACAGTCCCCCCAATCCAACCCAGGCCGCCAGGGGTGGCGCGGCCACCAGCGACAGCGCAAACGACAGGCCGATGCTGGCGCCCACCAGCGCCATGCCCTGGGTGCGCACGGTGTCGCGCGTCAGGTCGGCCAGCAGCGCGGTGACCGCGGCGGAGATCGCCCCCGCGCCTTGCACCGCGCGCGCCAGGGTCAGCCAGCCCAGCGTCGGTGCCCAGGCCGCCATCAGGCTGCCCAGCGCGAACAACCCCAAGCCCCCCAGGATGACGGGCTTGCGGCCCCAGCGGTCGGAGGCCCAGCCCAGCGGGATTTGCAGCCCGGCCTGCACCAGGCCGTAAATGCCCATCGCCAGCCCGACGCGGGCCGGATCGTCGCCGCCGGGCAGGTGCGCGGCTTGCAGCGCAAACACCGGCAGCACCAAAAACAGCCCCAGCATGCGCAGGGCAAACACGCCTGCCAGCGCCACGCTGGCGCGACGCTCGGCAGGCAGCATGCGGTGGGGGTCGGCCGCGGTCACGGCCGCGCGGTCGGTGCGGCCACGCACCGGGGATGCAAAACCTCGATCATCCCGCAACTATACCCCGGTGCGCATCACCCTTCCCGCCCCATGCCAAGCTGCGACCGATCCTTGATGGCGCTGCGGTAAGCGCCGCAGCCCAGCACCAGGCCGTTGCCCAGCGGCACCACGTACGAGGCCTTGGCCCGCACCTGGCCGGTGACCGGGTTGACGATGTTGTATTCGACCCAGCCGCCGCCCTGCTCGGCGCGATGGCG
>JANWZF010000015.1 GCA_025054905.1 Tepidimonas sp. | reverse complement strand
GTGAAACATGTCATCGATGAGGCCTTGCTGCGCCGCTTCGACATTCCGGGACCGCGCTACACCTCGTATCCCACCGCGGACCGCTTCGTCGAAGCCTTCGGCGAGCAGGACTACGTCCAGGCTTTGCAGCAGCGCCGTGCGGGCTCGCTGGCGCTGCCGCTGTCGGTGTATGTGCACATTCCGTTTTGTGCCTCGCTGTGCTACTACTGCGCGTGCAACAAAATCATCCCGCGCCACCACGAGCGCGCGGCCGCATATTTGCGCTACCTGGATCATGAGCTGGAGCTGCAGACGCGCCACCTCGGGCGTGGGCATCGCGTCAGCCAGTTGCACCTGGGGGGGGGAACCCCGACCTTTCTGTCCGATGATGAGCTGACCGATCTGATGGGTCTGCTCAAGCGTCATTTCGAGCTGGTGCCAGGCGGCGAATTTTCGATCGAGGTCGATCCCCGCACCGTCACGCCGACACGGCTGGCGCACTTGCAGCAGCTTGGCTTCAACCGCTTGAGTTTGGGGGTGCAGGATTTTGACCCCACGGTGCAGCGCGCCGTGCACCGCATCCAGCCGGCCGAGCAGGTGTTTGCGTTGGTGGCCGCAGCGCGCGCGCTGGGTTTTGAGTCGATCAACGTGGATTTGATTTACGGCCTGCCGCAGCAGACGCCGGAGTCGCTGCACCGCACGTTGGAGCAGGTGGCGCAGCTGCGCCCGGACCGGATCGCGCTGTATGCGTACGCGCATCTGCCGGCACGCTTCAAGCCGCAACGGCGCATCGTGGCGGCCGAGTTGCCCAGCGCCGCCGACAAACTGGCGATGCTGGCGCTGGCGCTGGATCAGCTGAGCGCAGCGGGCTACGACTACATCGGCATGGATCACTTTGCCCTGCCCGATGACGCGCTGGCGGTGGCCAAGCGGCAGGGGCGGCTGCACCGCAACTTTCAGGGCTACAGCACCCAGCCCGACTGCGATCTGATCGCGCTGGGGGTGTCGGCGATCGGGCGCGTGGGAGCGACCTACAGCCAGAATGCCAAGACCCTGGACGACTACTATGACGCGCTCAACCAGGGGCGTCTGCCGATCCAACGCGGTTTGGTGCTCAGCCGTGACGATTTGCTGCGCCGCAGCGTCATCATGGCCATCATGTGCCAGGGGCTGGTGGACTACGAGTCCATCGAGCTGTCGCATCTGGTGGACTTCCGGCATTACTTTGCGCGCGAGCTGCAGCAGTTGCGCGAGCTGCAGGAACACGGCCTGGTGCGGCTGTACGAGCGGCATTTCGAAGTGACCCCCACCGGCTGGTATCTGGTGCGCGCCATCGCGATGGTGTTCGACCGCTATCTGCAGGTCGATCAGGACCGTGCCCGTTTTTCCAAAATCATCTGAGCGCTGCACAGGGCCGTCCGCGCTGCGCTAGAGTGCAGGCCGATGCTGGAATCGATGACCCTGTCGGCGTTGGTGATGGGCCTGGTGGGCGGGCCGCATTGTGTGGCGATGTGCGGTGCGGCCTGTGCGGGTATTGCGCGTGCCGGGGCCCCGCACGAGCAGCGCGCGCTGTGGCGCTGGCAGGCCAGTCGCGTGGTGGGGTACGCGCTGCTGGGGGCTGTGGCCGGCGGTACGGTGCAGGGCATGGGTTGGCTGGGTCAGCAGACGGTGGTGCTGCGCCCGCTGTGGACGATGCTGCACGTGGCCGCGTTGCTGTTGGGCCTCGTGCTGCTGGTGCAGGCGCGCCAGCCGGCGTTCCTGGACGGTTGGGCGCAAGGGGTGTGGCGGCGCGCCCGGCCGGTGCTGGCGCGGCTCGGGCCGCGTGCGCCGGTGGTCTTGGGGCTGGGCTGGGCGTTGATGCCCTGCGGTTTGCTGTACTCGGCGCTGCTGGTGGCGTCGCTGTCGGCGTCCTGGTGGAGCGGCGCCGTGATCATGGCTGCGTTTGCGCTGGGCACGCTGGTGTCGTTGGTCGCCGGTCCGTGGTTGTTGCTGCGGCTGGCGCAAGCACGCAGTGGGGCGTGGGGCATCCGGCTGGCCGGACTGGCTTTGGCCGCCACCTCGGGTTGGGCGCTTTGGATGGGCGTTACGCAGCCGAGCGGTCTGTGGTGCGCTTGAACGGCGGCACGGTCGCGACGATCAGCCCCGCCAGGGCCAGCGCAAACGCCACTGCCTGCAGCTCCGTGAGGCGCTCGCCCATGAAGAGCACCCCGACGCTGGCCGCACTCAGCGGCAGCAGCACCGTGAACACCCCGGCGCGGTTGGCCGGCACGTGGCGCAGCCCGGTCATCCAGAGCCACACCGTCCAGCAGCTGGCGGCCAACCCATAAAACACCAGCAGCGCCCACAGCGCCGGGCTCAGCCGGCTCCAGTCGTAGTCCCACGCCGCCGCCAGTCCCAGCGGCGTCATCAACACCAGCCCCCACAGATTGATCAGCGCGGCGATGCGCCGCGGCCCCAGGCGGCCGGTCAGGCGCTTGCCGATGACGACGTAGGCCGCCTCGCACGCCACCGCAGCCAGCACCAGCAGGTCTCCCCACAACGACAGGGGCACCCCCAGCCAGTGGCCCTGCACGGCTGGGACACCGGGGCTGGCTTTGTCCAGGGCCAGCAATCCGATCCCCGTAGCCGCCAGCGCGATGGCCACCAGCGCGCGCCCTTGCAGCCGCTCGCGCAGAAACAGCCATGACTGCAGCGCCACCATGGCCGGAATGGCCGCCATGATGACCCCGGCCGCGCTGGCGGTGGTCAGCCGCACGCCCACCAGCATGCACAGGGTGAACAAAAAGTTGCCCAGCAGCGCCTGCCAGAACAGCAGCATCCATGTGGAACGGTCCAACGCCGGCTCCCCGGGGGCGCGGCGCAACCAGTGCGGCATGGCCGCAGCGCCAATCAAGTAGCGCAGCCAGGCCAGCAGCGGCACCGGCATGGCCGCCACCAGCGGCTTGGACAGTGCCACATAGGTGCCCACCAGCGCCATGCTGGCAGCCAGCGCGGCGTAGGCTGCCCAAGGGGTACGCGAGGCGCTCATCGGGGCGGTGGGGTCAGCACGGTGGGCCGCGCTTGCGGCAGGGTATGGGGATGGTCGCGGCTGTAGTGCAGCCCGCGGCTCTCGGTCCGGCTGCGGGCGCTGCGCACGATCAGGTCGGCGACCTGCACCAGGTTGCGCAGCTCCAGCAAATCGCGCGTGACGTGAAAGCGCGCGTAGAACTCCTGGATTTCGCTGCGCAGCAGCTCGATGCGATTGGCGGCGCGCTCCAGCCGCTTGTCGGTGCGTACGATGCCGACATAGTCCCACATGAAGCGGCGCAGCTCGTCCCAGTTGTGGCTGATGACGACCTGTTCGTCCGCGTCGCTGACACGACTGTCGTCCCACGGCCGCACGGTGATGGGTGGCGGCGCGGGGTGTGCGACCATGTCTTCGGCGGCGGCGCGCGCAAACACCACACATTCCAGCAGGGAGTTGCTGGCCAGCCGGTTGGCGCCATGCAGGCCGGTGTAGCTGGCTTCGCCGACGCAGTACAGGCCGGGCAGGTCGGTGCGCGCGCGCAGGTCGGTGACCACGCCGCCGCAGGTGTAGTGCGCCGCGGGCACCACGGGGATCGGCTCGCGCGTGATGTCGATGCCCAGCTCGGCGCAGCGCTTCAGGATGTTGGGAAAATGCTCGTGCAGGAAGGCCGCCGGCTGGTGCGAGATATCCAGGTACACGCACGCAATGCCGTGCTTTTTCATCTCGAAGTCGATGGCGCGCGCCACGATGTCGCGCGGGGCAAGCTCGGCGCGCGGATCGTGGTCCGGCATGAAGCGCCGGCTGCCCAGATGCGGGGGCAGCTTCAGCAGGCCGCCTTCACCGCGCACCGCCTCGCTGATCAGGAAGCTCTTGGCCTTGGGGTGGTACAGGCAGGTGGGGTGGAACTGGATGAATTCCATGTTGGCCACCCGGCAGCCGGCACGCCAGGCCGCGGCGATGCCGTCGCCCGTGGCGGTGTCGGGGTTGGAGGTGTACAGATAGACCTTGCCCGCCCCGCCGGTGGCCAGCACCGTGTGCGGGGCGACGAACACGTCCACCTCATCGCGCGCCTCATCCAGCACATACGCGCCCAGCACGCGCCGCGGCCCCTGCGGTGCCGTGGCGTGGCGATCGCTGAGCACCAGATCCACCAGCACGTGCGTCTCGAACACGTCGATATGCGCCGCGGCGCGTACGCGCTCGATCAGGGTCTGCTGCACCGCGGCTCCGGTCGCATCGGCGGCGTGCACGATGCGGCGGTGACTGTGTCCCCCCTCGCGGGTCAGGTGCAGGTGGTCGCCCTCCTGTGTGAAGGGGGTGCCCAGCGCGCGCAGCCACGCGATGGCTTGCGGGGCGTGCTCGACGACGAAGCGCGTAGCCTGCTCGTCGCACAGGCCGGCGCCGGCGATCAAGGTGTCCTGCACATGGGCTTCGAAGCTGTCGCCTTCGCCCAGCACGGCGGCGATGCCGCCCTGGGCCCAGGCGCTGGAGCCATCGGTGATGCTGCGCTTGGTGACGACGGCCACGCGCCAGTGCGGCGGCAGCAGCAGGGCGGTGGACAGCCCGGCCAGTCCGCTGCCGATGATGAGCGCGTCATAGACGCGGGTGGTGGGGGAGCTGGCGTTCATCGTGTCGGGTGGGTGCAAGGCCCGCATCCTAGCAGCGTGGCCCGAGGGGCCTCACACGGGCGGGTAGGTCAAACGCACATAGATCGGCGCAAACGGCTCGGCCTGGGTGATGTCCAGCAGGCCCTCCTTGCCCAGTTCCAGCAGCGCGATGAAGGTCACCACCGCGTGCGCCACGCCGCGCGCTGGTTCGAACAACTCGTGAAATTCCGCCCAGCGTCGCTGCTGCAGCGAGCGCAGCAGGTCACTCATCGTTTCCCGCACCGACAGCGCCTCGCGCCGGATGGTGTGGCGCTGCACCAACTGGGCCCGGCGCAGGATGTCGTGCCAGGCCGCGCGCAATTCCTCCGGCGCGACGTGGGGCCAGCGCGGCGGCATCGACAGCTCGATCAGCACCTGGGCGCGCCAGAAGTCGCGCCCGTGCTGCGGCAGCGCGTCCAGCGCTTGCGCGGCCAGTTTGATGCGTTCGTACTCCAGCAGCCGTCGCACCAGCTCGGCACGCGGATCCTCGGGTTCTTCCTGGCCCTCGGTGCGCGGGGCGGGCGGCAGCAGCAGGCGCGACTTGATTTCGATCAGCATGGCCGCCATCAGCAGGTATTCGGCGGCCAGCTCCAGGTTGCGCTGGCGGATCTGTTCGACGTAGCCGAGGTACTGGCGGGTCACCTCGGCCATCGGGATGTCCAGAATGTTGAAGTTCTGCCGCCGGATCAGATAGAGCAGCAGATCCAGCGGTCCCTCGAAGGCTTCGAGGAACACCTCCAGCGCATCGGGCGGGATGTACAGATCCTGCGGCAGCGCAAACAGTGGCTCGCCGTACAGACGCGCCAAGGCCACCCGATCGACGACGGCGGGAGTGCTGGCGGCCTCGGCGTCAGGGGCGGCGGGGAGTTCGGCGGCTGCATCCGCGCCGTTCACGACAGCGTCGGTTCCGTCTGGTAGACGTAGGGCTTTTGCGGCACGCGCGCGGCCTGCGCCTGCCGCAGAAAGTCCCGATCCTGGGGACGGTCCCACAGCAGAGCGCGACCGGCGCGCTGCTCGGCTTCCAGCTGCGGCTTGGCGCGCTTGAGCTCCTCCAGAAACTGGGTGGTATCCGAAACGTAGTCAGGCAGGCCCAGGAAGTTCATAGGCGCAACGGAGTCGAACCAAAACCAATGAGGATCCTCATTGTAGGCGGGCGGCCATCCCGTGGCGTCGGCTGGCCGTTTCAACGCACCCGCATGCCCGGCTGGGCCCCGACGTGCGGCTCCAGGATGAACAAGCCGGGTTGCGCCTGGCCGTCGGCGTGGCTGGCGGCCAGCACCATGCCTTCGCTGAGGCCGAATTTCATCTTGCGCGGCGCCAGGTTGGCCACCACCACGGTGAGCTTGCCCACCAGCTGCTCAGGGGTGTAGGCCGAGGCGATGCCAGAAAAGACGTTGCGCGTGCGGCCCTCGCCGACGTCCAGCGTCAGACGCAGCAGCTTGGTGGAGCCTTCCACCCGCTCGCAGGCCACGATGCGGGCGATGCGCAGGTCCACCTTGGCGAAGTCGTCGATGGTGATCGTCGGGGCGATCGCCTCGCCACCGGGTAAGGTCGTGGCCTCGGTGGCCGGCGCCGCAGCGGACGGACTGGCCGCTGGGGGCTCGAACAGCGCCTCCAGAAGCTTGGCATCGACGCGCTGCATCAGGTGCTCATACGCAGCGATCGTATGACCGGCCCCCAGCGGCTGCGTGGCGTTGGCAAAGTCCAGCGGCGCGCAGCGCAAAAACGCTTCGACGCGCTCGGCGGTGGCCGGCAGCACCGGCTTGAGCATCGCCGTCAGCACGCGAAACGCCTCGATGCAGGTGGTGCACACGTCGTGCAGCCGTGCAGCCAGTTCCGGCTGTTTGGCCAGCTCCCACGGTTTGTTCTGGTCCACGTAGGCGTTGACGCGGTCGGCCAGCGCCATGATTTCGCGCACGGCCTTGCCGTACTCGCGCTCGGCCCACAACTCGGCCACCGCCGGCAGTGCCGTCTGCAGTGCATCGAGCAGCGCTTCGCCGTCCGGCGCCAGGGTGCCCAGCCGCCCCTCGAAGCGCTTGGCGATGAAGCCCGCCGCGCGCGAGGCGATGTTGACGTACTTGCCGATCAGGTCGCTGTTGACACGCGCGACGAAGTCCTCCGGGTTGAAGTCCACGTCCTCGACGCGCGCGTTGAGCTTGGCGGCCAGGTAGTAGCGCAGCCACTCCGGGTTGAGCCCGAGGCGCAAGTACCTCAGCGGATCGATGCCGGTGCCGCGGCTCTTGCTCATCTTTTCACCGCTGACGGTGATGAAACCATGCACGAACACGTGCGTGGGCGTCTTGCGGCCGGAGAAGTGCAGCATTGCCGGCCAGAACAGCGTGTGGAAGTAGGTGATGTCCTTGCCGATGAAGTGGATCTGCTCCACCGCCGGGTCGGCGATGAACTGCTCGAAGGTCTGGGCGGTGCGCGACGGGGCGTGCCAATGCCGTGCGGCTTGCCCCTTGTCGAAGTGGTTTTTGAGGCTGGCCAGATAGCCGATCGGTGCATCCAGCCAGACGTAAAAGTACTTGCCCGGCGCATCGGGGATCTCGATGCCGAAGTAAGGGGCATCGCGGCTGATGTCCCAGTCGCTCAGGGCGCCTTGGCCGTCGGGGCCTTGGCCGAACCACTCGCGGATCTTGTTGACCACCTCGGGCTGCAGGCGCCCGGGGGCGGAGGTCCACTCCTGCAGGAACTGCACGCAGCGTGGGTCGGACAGTTTGAAGAAGTAGTGTTCGGACTGGCGCAGCTCGGGGCGTGCGCCCGACAGCGCCGAGTAGGGCTCGCGCAGCTCGGTGGGGGTGTAGACCGCGCCGCAGGCTTCGCAGGAGTCGCCGTACTGGTCGGGGGCGCCGCAGCGCGGGCACTGGCCCTTGATGTAGCGGTCGGGCAGAAACATCCCCTTGAGCGGGTCGTAGAACTGCTCGATCGTGCGCACCTCGATCAGGCCAGCGGCCTGCAGCGCGCGGTAGATGTCCTGCGCGAGCTGATGGTTTTCCGGCGCGTCGGTGCTGTGCCAGTTGTCGAAGCGGATGTGAAAGCCATCGAGGTAGGCGGCGCGACCGGCCGCGATGTCGGCGACGAACTGCTGCGGCGTCTTGCCGGCCTTTTCGGCCGCGATCATGATCGGCGCGCCGTGCGCATCGTCGGCGCCGACGAAGTGCACCTCGTGCCCGAGCAGGCGCTGCGTGCGCACCCACACGTCGGCCTGAATGTACTCCATGATGTGGCCGATGTGGAAGTGGCCGTTGGCGTAGGGCAGGGCGGTGGTGACGAAGAGGCGGCGCTTGGACATGGGCAGTGGCGCGGGATTCGAAGGCAAGCCCGGGATTGTACTGAGGGCACTGCTGCGGCGGGGACGCAACCAAGCTGGCCAAGCGGCTAGACTGTGTGGCTTTCAGGTTCGTCACCCACCGCGAGGAGCGAGGCAAGCGATGAGCATCGACACCGAGGCCCTGCTGCAGGCGTTGCAGACCGTGGTCGACCCCAACACCGGCAAGGATTTCGTCTCCACCAAGGCGCTCAAGCAGCTGCAGATCGAGGGCGGCGACGTCAGCTTCGAGGTCGAGCTGGGCTACCCCGCGCGCAGCCAGCACGCGGCGCTGCGCCAGCAGCTGGTGGCGGCGGCGCGGCGCGTGCCCGGCGTGGCCAATGTGTCGGTGCAGATCGTCACCCGCATCGTCGCGCACGCGGTGCAGCGCGGTGTGCCGCTGCTGCCGCAGGTGCGCAACCTGATTGCGGTCGCTTCGGGCAAGGGAGGGGTGGGCAAAAGCACCACGGCGGTCAACCTCGCCTTGGCGCTGGCAGCCGAAGGAGCCTCGGTGGGTTTGCTGGACGCCGACATCTACGGCCCGAGCCAGCCGATGATGATGGGTATCGAGGGGCGGCCCGAAAGCCTCGATGGCCAGACGATGGAGCCGCTGGTCAACTACGGCGTGCAGGTGATGTCGATCGGCTTTCTGGTCGACAAGCACGAGGCCATGATCTGGCGCGGGCCGATGGCCACGCAGGCGCTGGAGCAGCTGCTGCGCCAGACGAACTGGAAGGATCTGGACTACCTGGTGGTGGACATGCCGCCGGGCACGGGCGACATCCAGCTGACGCTGGCCCAGCGGGTGCCGATCACCGGCGCGGTCATCGTGACCACGCCGCAGGACATCGCGTTGCTCGACGCGAGGAAGGGCGTCACGATGTTCCAGAAGGTGGGGGTGCCGATCCTGGGCATCGTCGAAAACATGGCCGTGCATGTCTGCCCGCACTGCGGACACGCCGAGCACATCTTCGGCGCCGATGGCGGCAAGCGCATGGCCGCCGAGCTCGGCGTGCCCTGTCTGGGCTC
>JANWZF010000351.1 GCA_025054905.1 Tepidimonas sp. | reverse complement strand
CACCGTTGGTGCCTGGGTTCAACCGCCGCGCGACTCGCCGTGGCGCATGGCACGGCTGAGCAGCAGCACCGGCACCAGCCCCACCAGCACCAGCGTCAGCGCCGGCAGCGCAGCCTCGCCCAGGCGCTCATCGCGGGCCATCTGGTGCGCCATCACCGCCAGCGTGTCCATGTCGAACGGACGCAGCACCAGGGTGGCCGGCAGCTCTTTCATGACATCGACGAACACCAACAGCGCCGCGGCCAGTACCGAGCGGCGCAGCAGCGGCCAGTGGACCCGCAACCACAAGCTCCAACCCGAGCAGGCCAGCGTACGCGCCGCATCGTCAAGACTGGCCGGCAGGCGACTGTAGCCGCTGTGCACCGACTGCAACGCCACTGCGGTAAATCGAACCAGGTAGGCCCACAGCAGCCCGGCCACCGTGGTCGTCAGCCACGCCGCAGCCGCCCCCCCCCACCCATGCACCTGCATCCAAGTCCACGGCAGCAACAGCCCCACCACCACCACCGCAGCGGGCACCGCATACCCAAGCCCCACGACGCGCACCGCCAGCCACACCGCCGGGGTGTTGAACCGGCGCGCGGCATAGCCCAGCACCACGGCAGCCGCCGTGGCCAGAGCCGCCGCGCTGGCGGCCAGCATCAGGCTGTTGCGCGCCCAACGTCCAAACGCGGTCCAGGGCAGCACATCCCAGCCGTCGATCAGCGGGCGCACCATGAACAGCACCGGCAAACCAAACCCCATCAACACCGGCCACGCACACACCGCCCAGGCCACCCCCACCGCGGCACCGTGCAGTCGCACCGGTTGGGCCTCGGCGCCGCCACGCCCCGCGCGCGCCGGGGCAAAGCGCAGGCGGCGCTGGGCGCGCTGCTCCAGCCACAGCAGAAGCGCCACGAACGCCAACAACATCCAGGCCAACTGGGCCGCCGCGGCGCGATCGTCCATCACCAGCCACGCCTTGAACACCCCTGCAGTGAAGGTGGGCACACCGAAGTAGCTGACCACACCATAATCGGCCAAGGTTTCCATCAGCGCCAGCGCGACCCCGGCAGCGATGGCGGGCCGCGCCATCGGGAGCGCGACCGTGCGAATGCGCCGTCCCAGCGGCGCTCCGAGCAGCCGCGCAGCCTCTAGCAGCGCTGCGGCGCGCTCGGCCAGCGCGGTGCGCACCAGCAGATACACGTAGGGATAAAGCGTGAAGGTGAACACCCAAACCGCCCCCCCCACCGAGCGAATTTCCGGCAGCACCCGCCCCTGCCAGCCCAGGGTCTCGCGCAACCAGGTTTGTGCGGGCCCGGAGTACTGCAGAAAGTCGGTGTAAGCGTAGGCGGTGACGTAGGCTGGCATCGCCAGCGGCAACAGCAGCAGCCACTGCGCGCTGCGGCGGCCCGGGAAGTCGAACACGGTCACCGTCACGGCGGCGGCCGTGCCCACCAGCGCCACCCCGACCCCCACCCCCAGGCACAGCAGCAGGCTGGTCAGCGCGTAGCCCGGCAGCGTGGTCTGCGCCATGGTCCGCAGCACGGCCCACGAAGCCGCATCGGCCCCCAACGCGGCGGCCAACAGCGCCAACACCGGCAGCGCCAGCACCCCCGCCAGCGCCAGCAAGGCCAGCTGCGCCCACACGCGCGGCCAGTCGGCCCCGCGCGGGCCGGAAACGGGAGCGGTCACGTGGTCCAGGGAGGTCATCGCCGCGTCTGCAAATGAGAATGCTCATTATCTACAATGCGGCCATGTTCCTGATGCTCGAACACGTGCACCTCAGCTACCCCGCGGCAGCGCGCGCCGCCCTGGATGGGGTGACACTGGCGTTGGCCGCAGGCGACATCGGCGTGCTGATCGGACCCTCGGGCTGTGGCAAAACGAGCCTGCTGCGCGCGGTGGCGGG
>JANWZF010000324.1 GCA_025054905.1 Tepidimonas sp. | reverse complement strand
GAGCAGCTGGCCGCCGAGACACTGGGGCAGCCGCTGAGCGTGCCCCCCGCGCCCGCGCCGCCAACCCCTGCGGAGCGCGCTGCCGTGCGCGCGCTGCCGGGGCTGCAGCGGGCGTTGCTGCTGATCGAGTGGGGGCTGCGCACCGAAGGCGTGCGCGAGTGGCACTACGAGGTGGCGCTGCACAGCCCCGGCGGGCTGCCGGACCGCGAACTGCTGGCCGCGGCGGCCTGGGCGTGCGAGCGCGCGATCTGGGACCGCTGCATCAACACCAGCAGCCGCACCCGGCAGCAGATCGATCTGACGCAACGCTACCCGATGCCCCTGCGCGAACTGGTGGTGCCGCGCGCGCGGGCCATCGGCCTGGACCCCGCCTACGTCTATGGCCTGATCCGGCAGGAAAGCCGTTTCGTGACCGACGCCCGCTCCGCGGTCGGTGCTGCTGGCCTGATGCAGGTGATGCCCGCCACCGCGCGCTGGACGGCGCGCAAAATCGGACTGCGCGACTTCGAGCCGCATCGCATCGACGACCCCGAGCTCAACATCACGATCGGCACGGCCTATCTGAAGCTGGCACTGGACGACTTTGAAGGCTCGATGCCGATGGCCGCCGCCGCCTACAATGCCGGACCGGGGCGACCGCGCCAGTGGCGGCAAGGGCCCGTGCTGGAAGCGGCGGTGTGGATCGAAAACATCCCGTTTGACGAGACGCGGGATTACGTCAAACGGGTGCTGGCCAACACCCACGTCTACGCCGTGCTGCTGGGGCAGGCTCAGCCGCCCTCGGCGCGGCTGGGGCGCATCGGTCCGCGGCTGGCCACGGCGCGCGCCCCGGACAGCGAACTGCCCTGATACCGCCGGTCGGCGGCAGGCGCGGCGATCACCTGCCTTTGCGAGGAGACCATGAACCACGTGCTCGTTCTCGGCGGCACCGGCTTCGTCGGCCGCCACGTCTGCGAACACCTCAACCGTCTGGGTCTGCGCGTCACGGTGCCCACACGGCATCTGGAACACGCCAAGGCCGTGCAGATGCTGCCCATGGTCACGGTGGTGCAGGCCGACGTGCACCACGACCGGGCGCTGCAATGCCTGCTGCGCGATGTCGATGCGGTGGTCAACCTGGTGGCGATCCTGCACGGCAGCCGGGCGCGCTTCGAGCAGGTGCATGTGGCGCTGCCGCAGCGCCTGGGTGAGGCGATGCTGGCCGCGCAAGTCCGGCGACTGGTGCACGTCAGCGCCCTCGGGGCCGATCCAGCGGCGCCGTCGAATTACCTGCGCAGCAAAGGTGAAGGCGAACGCGCGCTGCAGGCGCTGGCTTCGGCCGGACTGCAACTGACGGTGCTGCGGCCCAGCGTCATCTTCGGCGCGGAGGACCGTTTTCTGAATCTGTTTGCACGCCTGCAACGCAGCCTGCCGGTGGTGCCGCTGGCCGGTGCCGACGCGCGCCTGCAACCCGTCTGGGTCGGCGACGTCGCGCAGGCTATCGTCACCTGTCTGCGGCGTGACGAGACCATCGGCCGCACCTACGAGGCGGTGGGCCCGGAGGTCTGGACACTGGCCGACCTGGTGCGGCTGGCGGGGCGCCTGAGTGGACATCCGCGCCCGGTGCTGTCGCTGCCGCGGGCACTGGCCTATTTCCAGGCGTTGCTGATGGAGCTGCTGCCGGGCGAGCCCCTGCTGTCGACCGACAACCTGCGCTCGCTGGAAGTGCCCAACGTCGCCAGCGGCACCCTGCCGAC
>JANWZF010000315.1 GCA_025054905.1 Tepidimonas sp. | reverse complement strand
GCTGCAGGATGGGGGGGCAGGCCTCGGTGGCGCTGGCGGCCGCCGGAGCCGCCTGGGTGGCGTGGGTCGAGGGGACAAGGCTCATCAGCAGACTCAGGACGAGGGTGGGCATCCAGAATGGGGGGCGCATCATGGCACGCTTGCGCGAGGGTCACCAAGATGCGCCCATGGTAGGCCCCGGAAGGGGCGGCGTGCGCGCCGTGCGGGCAGCGCCCCGGTTGCCTGTGGGGGCAACGGGGCTAACCCAGCACGGCCTGCCACAGGGCGCGCACCGCGGTGGCGGCCGATTGCATTTCGGCTGGCTCGATCTGGGTGGGCGCTTCGTCCAGGCGGGCGCGGTGCTGGCGCTGGCGCAGCTGGCGGTAGGCGTCGGCGGCGGCGCGGCCCACCCCGCTGGGTAGCAGGCCGGCGTCTTCGGCGCGCTGCAGCAGGGCAATGTTGCCGGCATTGGCGCGTAGGGCGGGGTGGGCGGCGCTGTGCGCCAGCACCAGGTACTGCACGGCAAACTCCACGTCGATCATGCCGCCCGGGCTGTGCTTGAGGTCGAAGCGGCCGGGGCGTACCGGGTGCGCGTCGTACAGGCGCTGGCGCATCGCGCGGATTTCGGCGGCCAGCGCGGCGTGGTCGCGCGGCGCGGTGATGACCGCCTCGCGCACGGCATCGAAACGCGCGCGCAGGTCGGCGCTGCCGACCACGAAGCGCGCGCGCGTCATGGCCTGGTGTTCCCACGTCCAGGCGGTGTTGCTGCCGCGGTTTTGCTGGTAGTTGGCGTAGGCCGCAAAGCTCGTGACCAGCAGGCCAGAGTTGCCGTTGGGGCGCAGCGCAGTGTCGATCTCGAACAGGTCGCCTTCGCCGGTTTTGACGGTCAGCCAGTTGATCAGCCTGCGCACGAAGGCGGCGTACACCTCCGGCGCGCGCTCGTCGTCATCGTCGTAGACGAACACGATGTCCAGGTCGCTGCCGTAGCCGAGTTCTTTGCCGCCCAGTTTGCCGTAGCCGATGATGGCGTGGCGCGGTTCGTCGCGGTGGCGTTGCTTGAGCCGCTGCCAGCACCATTGCCCGGTGATGTCCAGCACCGCATCGGCCAGCGCGCTCAGGTCGTCGGCCACCTGCTCCACGCTCAGCAGACCCTCGACGTCACGCGCCAGCGTGCGAAACACTTCGGCGTGGTGCGCGCGGCGCAGCAGATCGAGCAGGGCTTCGTCATCGTCTTCGCCGGTTTTGTGCAGGGCGTGGCGACGCGCCTGCAGCTCGGCGGCGAAGGTCTGGGGATCGAAGCGTGTCTGGTACAGCTCGGCGCTGGCCAGCTCGTCGATCACGCCCGGGTGGCGCAGCAGGTAGCGCGCCGGCCAGCGCGCCGCGCCCAGCATGCGCAGCAGTCGCTCGTGCACCGCCGGGCGCTCCTGCAACAGCGCCAGGTAGCTTTCCCGCCGCAGCAGCGGCTCGATCCAGTCCGCCAGGCGCATCGCCGCGGCCTCGCTGGCGCGCCCGGTGTCGATCCAGGCCACCGTGCGCTCCAGCAGGCGCATCAGGCGCAGGCGGGCCTCATCGCGCAGGGCCAGCACGCGCGGATGATCGGTCCAGGGGCGCAAGCGCTCGGCCAATGCTGGAGGGCATTGCGCCAACAGCGCGCCCCAATCGTCGCCGGCCGTGCGGCTGTGGCCGTTGCACCCTTTGCCGTTGCAGCCGGGGCCATGGCCCGCGCCACCCAGCAGGGTGTCGAATTCCTGGGCCACGACTTCACGGTGCGCATCCAGCGCCCCGAGAAAGGAGGGGGTGTCGGCAAAGCCCATCGTCGCCGCAATCCAGGCCAGGTCGTCGTCGCGCGTGGGCAGCACGTGCGTCTGCTGGTCGTCCAGGTACTGGATGCGGTGTTCGACCCGGCGCAGGAAGACATAGGCGTCGGCCAGCTGGCGGGCCTTCTCCGGTGGCATCAGCCCGGCGCGCTCGACGCGTTGCAGCGCCTGCAGCGTCGGCCGGGTGCGCAGTTCGGGGTAGCGTCCGCCGCGCACCACCTGCAGCAGCTGCACGATGAATTCGATTTCCCGGATGCCCCCGCGCGACAGCTTGACGTCGTAAGCGCGCTCGGGATGGCCGGCGGCCCGCCGCGCGGCGTGCTCGCGGATCTGGCGGTGCAGTCGGCGCAGCGCCTCGAACACCGCGTAGTCCAGGTAACGCCGAAACACGAAGGGCAGCACGACCGGGCGCAGCCAGGCCCCGCTGCCATCGCGACGGGCGCTGGCGGCCGGGGCCACGACCCGGCTTTTGAGCCAGGCGAAGCGTTCCCACTCGCGCCCGTGGGCCTGGAAATAGTCTTCCAGCGCCCCCAGCGAGACCGCAGGTGGACCGGAGTTGCCGTTGGGGCGCAGCGCCAGATCCACCCGAAAGCACTGGCCGTGCTCGGTGACGTCGCTGATGAGCGCCTGCATGCGCCGCACCAACTTGGCGAAATATTCGTGGTTGGTGATGCGATGGCGTCCCTCGGCGTTGCCGGCCGTCTCCCCATCGCACTCATAGACGTAGACCAGGTCGATGTCGCTGGAGACGTTGAGCTCGCGGGCGCCGAGCTTGCCCATCCCGATCACCCACCAGCCGCAGGGTCGCGTGCCGTCCGGGCGCATGGGGGGCGCGCCGTCGCCGGGGGCGGCTTCCTGGGCCAGGGGCGGGCCGTGCAGCTCGTCCAACTCGGCGCAGGCCAGCTGGGCAGCCTCATCCAGCACCAGTTCGGCCAGCGCTGTCACCGTGTGCGTGATGGTGGACAGCGCGGCGGCCTGCTCGCAGTCCAGCACCGCCAGCCGTTCCAGCGTCAGGTGGCGCAAGATGCGCAGCGCGCTGGCAGTATCGTGGCCGCGCTGGCGCAGTGCCCGCAGCGTGGCGCGCAGCGCCTCGGCGTCCGGAGCCCCTGCTGGCAGCAACGCCAGCTCGTGTTCGTAGCGCCGCCGCACGCGCTGCACGAAGCGGCTGTAGCCGGCGCTGCTCGAACCGGCGCTTGCACTCGAGATCATAATTTCGTGTGACTCCAACCCTGATCCATCCCCCGGCTCCATGGCGCTGGCGCGCGTTGGCGGCGGCGGCGCGGTGGTTGCTTGCGGCGGCCGTGGCCTGGTGGTGCGCCCTGCTGCTGGTTTGGGGGGCCCTGCAATGGTGGATTGTGCCGCGCGTCGATGCCTGGCGCGGTGCGGTGGAGGCCGCGGCCACACGCGCGCTGGGGGTGCGCACGACGCTGCAGCGGCTGGAGGTGACCCACGCCGGCCTGGCGCCGCAAATCGCACTGCATGGCCTGCAGTTGCACGACGCCCAGGGGCGCGTGGCGCTGTCGATCCCGCTGGCGTGGGTGACGGTTTCGCCCCGCTCGCTGTTGACCTTCGGGGTGGAGCAATTGGTGATCGACGGACTGGACGTGCAGGTGCGGCGCCTGGCCGACGGGCGCATCCTGGTGGCCGGTCTCGAAGTGGGGGCCGCCACGGATGACAGTGCGCTGGCCGACTGGCTGTTTGCCCAGCGCGAGGTGGTGTTGCGCGGCGGGCGCGTGCAGTGGATCGACGAGCGCCGGCCGGCGGCCGAGCCGCTGGTGCTGACCGAGGTGCTGGCGGTGGCGCGCAACCCCGGATGGCGGCATGAGCTGCGCGTGGACGCCACGCCCCCACCGCAGTGGGGGCAAGGGGTGAGCTGGCGCGCCCGCTTCAAGCAGCCGCCGTGGCAGCTCGACCGCGGCGATTGGCGCCGCTGGTCGGGGCCATGGTTCTTGTCGGCCGAGCGGCTCGACGCGGCGCTGCTGGCCCAGGTGTTGGACCTGGGGCCTTGGGGATTGCAGGCACTGGCCGGCCAGGGGGCGTTGCGGGCCTGGGGGGAGTTGCGCGCAGGCCAATGGGTGGCGCTGACCGCCGATGTGCACCTGCAGGACGTGCGGGTGCGCTGGAGTGCGCCGGCGCAGGCGCCGTTGGCGCTGGCCGATGCACGCGGGCGCATCGAGGTGCGGCGCGAGGGCGACACGCTGCAATGGTCCACGCAGGGCTTGACGCTGCGCGGCGCCGACGGCGCCGTCTGGCCGCAGGGCGACCTGCGCTTGAGCTACACGCTGCAGGACGATGGCCGCTGGCGCGCCTGGTCGTTGCAGGCCGACCGGCTCGATCTGGACATGCTGCAGCGGCTGGGGCGGGTGTTGCCGCTGGGGCAGGCCAGCGCCTGGCTGGAGCAGCTGCGCCCGCGCGGGGTGGCGCAGGGCTTGCAGCTGCGCTGGCAGGCGGGGCCACGGCCGGGCGAGCCGTCCCGCTGGTCGGGCCGGGGGCGTGTGCAGGGGCTGGCGCTGGCCGCGGGCGAGCCGCCGCCGGATCACCCGGGGGCCTGGGGGCGTCCGGGTATCGACGGCGTGCAGGCCGATTTCACGTTCGACGAGCGCGGCGGGCAGGCCACGTTGGCGCTGCGCCGCGGCGGCATCACGCTGCCGGGTGGATTCGAGGAACCGCGGCTGGCGTTCGATGAGCTGCAGGCGCAGGCACGCTGGCGCGTCGAGGGGCCGCACCTCGAGCTGGAGGTGCCCAGCCTGCAGTTTGCCAATGCCGATGCCGAAGGACGTGGCCAGCTGCGCTGGCGCACGGCCGATCCCAGTCGCAGTGGCGCGCGCGATCGCTTTCCCGGTGAGCTGGATCTGGACGTGCGGCTGACGCGCGCCGAGGGCCCGCGCGTCGTGCGTTATCTGCCGCTGACCGTGGGCGCCAACACGCGCGCCTATTTGAAGGGCGCCATCCGCGCGGGCCGGGCCAGCGACGTGCGCCTGCGTGTGCGCGGCGACCTGTGGGATTTTCCGTTTGCCCATCCGCAGCAAGGTCTGTTCGAGGTGGTGGCGCGGCTGCACGACGTGACCCTGGACTATGTGCCGGCACACCTGCGCGCCCCAGCGCAGCCAGCCTGGCCGGCGCTGGAGCGGCTGGAGGGCCAGCTGCGCATCGAGCGCACGCGGCTGGAAATCCGCGACGCGCGCGGCAGCGTCGTGGGGTTGCCGCAGCTGCGCGCGCTGCAGACGCGCGCGGTGATTCCGGACTACCTGGCCGAGCACGTGCAGCTGCAGGTGCAGGGGCTGGTGCGTGGGCCGGCGCCGGAAGCGCTGCGCTTCGTGGCGCAGTCCCCGGTGCAGGGGTACACCGGCGGTGCGCTGGATGGCGCGCAGGCCAGCGGCAACCTTGAGGTGGCGCTGGAGCTGAACATCCCGCTGGACCATGTCGATCAGACGCGCGTGCGCGGCCAGCTGCGGCTGGCCGGCAACGACCTGCAGTTCGGGCCTGACGCGCCGTGGCTGCGGGAGGTGCGCGGCACGCTGGATTTCACTGAACAGGGCTTTCGGGTGCCGCAGGCCAGCGCACGGCTGCTCGGCGGGGAACTGCGTTTCAGCGGTGGCATGGCCGCGGGGGATGCGGTGCGCCTGCAGGGGCAAGGCACGGTCAGCGCCGCCGGGTTGCGCGCCAGCCGGGAATGGGCCTGGGCGCGCTGGCTGGGGGCGCGGGCGCAAGGCGAAACCACGTACGCGGTGACGTTGCAGGCCCAGCACGGCGCGGTGGGGGTGGAGGTCGACACCGATCTGCGCGGCCTGGCGCTGGACCTGCCGGCGCCGCTGACCAAGCCGGCCGAGGCCAGTTGGCGCACGCAGGTCGCGTTGCAGCCGCTGCCCCGTCAGGGGACGGCGGCGCGCGACCGGCTTCGGGTCCAGGTGCAGGCCGACGCGCTGCCGCGGCCAGGCTTGTTGGCCGAATACGAGCGCGAGTCTCAAGGCTCGGACGTCGCCGTACGGCGCGGTCGGCTGGCGCTGGGGGCCGAGCCACCTCCGTGGCCGGACGAAGGGGTCCGCGCGGCCCTGCGCGTGCCGCTGCTGGATCTGGATGGATGGCAGGCGGTTGTGCCAACATCGGAGGCCGGCAGCGGCAGCCTGGCCGACGAACCGGCGCGCGCCTACTGGCCCACCCGCTTCGGGGTGGCGGTGGAGCAGCTGCGCTGGGGCGGGCGCAGCTTTGAGGCGGTCAGCCTGGAGGGCCGCCGCAGTGCGGATCTGTGGCGGCTGCAGGTGGCGGCACGCCAGATCGACGGCTTGCTCGAAGTGGAGGCAGGCGCCGCCCCGCGCGTGGTGGCGCGCTTGAGCCGCTTGCGTCTGCCGGCTGGGACCGAGGCCGAGGTCGAGCGCCTGGCCGCGCAGCCGCGCGCGTTGCCGGCGCTCAACGTGGTGGTGGATGACTTCGAACTGGCGGGCCGTGCGTTGGGCCGGCTCGAGGTGCAGGCCAGCCATCGCGAGGCCGCGCAGGGCGGCGCGACGTTGCGCGAATGGCGTCTGGACAGCTTGCAGCTGACGCTGCCCGAGGCGCGGCTGAGCGCGCGCGGCCAGTGGGCTCCCACGGCCGCGCTGACGGCCCCCGGGCAGGCCGCCAGCGCCCGGCGTACCGCGCTGCAGCTGCGGCTGGACATCGACGACGCCGGGGCGTTGCTGGAGCGCTTCGGCTGGGCCGGGGCCCTGCGCGGGGGGCGCGGGCGGCTGGAAGGCAGCCTGGGCTGGATCGGTTCGCCGTTGGCGCTGCACATCCCGACGCTGTCAGGAGAGCTGGAGCTCGACGTGCAGCGTGGCCAGTTTCTCAAAGCCGACCCAGGCCTGGCCAAGCTGCTCGGGCTGTTGAGTTTGCAGTCGCTGCCGCGGCGGCTGACGCTGGACTTCCGTGATGTTTTTAGCGAAGGCTTTGCCTTCGACAGTGTGCGCGGGCATGTGACGTTGGCGCGCGGCGTGGCCAGTACGCGCAATCTGCAGATGCGCGGGGTCAGCGCTGCGGCGCTGATGGAAGGCAGCGCCGACCTGGTGCGCGAGACCGCGGACCTGACCGTGGTGGTGGTGCCCGAGCTCAACGCCGGGACGGCTTCCCTGCTGGCGGCGGTGGTCAATCCCGTCACCGGGCTGGGTACTTTTTTGGCCCAGCTCGTGCTGCGCCAGCCGCTGCAGGCTGCTGCCACGCAGACGTTTCGCATCACCGGCCGCTGGGACGATCCCCAAGTGGACCGCGTGGCGCGTACCATTGCCCCTGCGGACAACGCCGCCCATCCTACCGAGCGTACGCCATGAAAGTCGCTGCGATCCAGATGGTGTCGGGCATCAGCCTGGACGCCAACCTGACCCAAGCCCACGAGTTGCTCGATCAGGCGCGCCATGCGGGCGCGGAGCTGGCCGTGCTGCCGGAATATTTCTGCCTGATGGGGCGGCACGATCGTGACAAGCTGCTGATCGCCGAAACACCCGGCCTGGGCACCGTTCAGGATTTCCTCAGCGACACCGCGCGCGAGCTGGGGCTGTGGATCGTGGGCGGCACGGTGCCGCTGGCCACCGAGGACCCCCAGCGGGCGGCCAACGCCTGTCTGGTCTACGACCCGCACGGCCGCTGCGTGGCGCGCTACGACAAGATCCACCTGTTTCGCTTCCACGATGGCCAGCAGGGTTACGACGAGGCCGCGGTGCTGCAAGCCGGAGAGACCCCGGTGGCCCTGGCGTTGACCGACCGGGCGGGGCACACCTGGCGGGTGGGCCTGAGCGTCTGCTACGACCTGCGTTTTCCGGAGCTGTACCGGCAGCTGGCCGCCGACGTGCTGGTGGTGCCGGCAGCCTTCACCCACGTCACGGGCCAGGCGCACTGGGAGGTGCTGCTGCGTGCGCGGGCGATCGAAAATCAGGCGTACGTGATCGCCAGCGCGCAAGGGGGCCGACACGACAATGGCCGCCAGACCTGGGGTCAGAGCATGATCATCGATCCCTGGGGTGTGGTGCTGGCGCAGCAGGCCAGCGGGCCAGGGGTCGTGGTGGCCGAACTCGACCCAGCACGGTTGCAGGAGGTGCGCCAGCGGCTGCCGGCGCTGCAACACCGCCGTCTGTGAGAAGGGCGGGCCGCGCCGTTCAGCGCGGTGGGGCCTCGTCCTGGCGCTTGGCTGGCTCGGGCGCAGGCTCACCGCGGCGGCGGCCGGCGAACATGGTCCACCAGACGATGAACACAAGCAGCAGCAGGGCACCCAAGGCTTCGAGCAGCAGCAGCGTCATGGCGCGAAAGACGATTGAGTGGGGCAGAGGGATTGGAGGGCTGGCGCTGGCCCTGATGCTGGCAGCCTGCGGCACCGCGCCGCCAACCGTGCCAGCGCCTGCGCCGCACAGCCCGGTGGAGTCGTTGCCGGCGGTCTCGGTTCCCGTCCCCGGCACGCCGGTGCCCGTCGAGACGCCGGCAGCCGCGCCCGCCACGGCGCCGGACGACACGCAGGCCGAGCCGCTGATCAGCCCTCAGCATCCGGTGTGGCGGCAGGCCGATGGCGCGCCGCTGCCGGCGCCGATCGTGCGCGGCAAGGCGCTGTGGCAGCCGGTGCGGTTTGCCGATTTGCCGGGCTGGGGCCGCGATGCGCTGATCGACGTCTGGAATGCCTGGCTGCGCAGCTGTGAGCGTCCCAGCCCGCCGTGGGCGGCGCTGTGCGCCGATGTGCGTCGCCTCACCCTGGCCGATAGCGCCACCCGCTACGCGTGGGTGATGCGTCACTGGCAACCGTACCGCGTGCTGGCCGCCGACGGCAGCGTGCCGGCCGGCCTGCTGACCGGCTATTACGAACCGGAGCTGCCCGCACGTCGCCAGCGTGACGCGCAGCACCGCGTGCCCCTGTACGCGCCGCCGCCGGCACTGGCGGCAGCGGCGGGGCAGCCGTGGCGCAGCCGGCGCCAGATCGAGACCGATCCAGCGCTGCAGGCGCAGCTTGGGCCGCACGTGCTGGCCTGGCTGGCCGATCCGCTCGATGCGCTGTTGCTGCACATCCAGGGCTCCGGGCGGCTGCGGCTGACCGAGCCGGATGGCCGGGTGCGCCTGGTGCGTCTGGCCTTTGCCGCGCACAACGGCCACCCGTACCAGAGTGTCATGCGCACGCTGCTGCAGCGCGGCGAGATCCGCGAGGGCACCTGGGAGGCGCTGCGCGCCTGGGCGGCGGTTTACCCCGAGCGCGTCGAGGAACTGCTGTGGAGCAACCCGCGCGTGGTGTTCTTTCGCGAGGAACCGCTGGACGAACTGGCCGCGCAGGCCGGTCCGCGGGGCGCGCAGGGTGTGGCGTTGACGCCCGGGCGTTCGGTGGCGGTGGACCGGGAGGCCGTCCCTTACGGCACGCCGCTGTGGCTGGCCTCCAGCGGTCCGGTGGCGCGGCTGCAGCGGCTGGTGCTGGCGCAGGACACGGGCGCGGCCATCGTTGGCGCGGCGCGCGCCGACCTGTTTGTCGGCTGGGGCCAGGCCGCCTATCCGTTGGCCGCTGGCCTGAAACAGCCGCTGCAGCTGTGGGCGTTGTGGCCGCGCGCGCAGCCCTTGCCAGCCATCGATTGACCCCGCAGACACTCTGAGCTCGACACCCGCATCCAGCACCATGACGACACGCATAGGCATCCTGACCGGTGGGGGCGACTGTCCCGGCCTCAACGCCGTCATCCGCGCGGTGGCCAAATCCCTGATGCGCCAGTGTGGCGCCGAGGTGCTGGGCATCGAAGACGGCTTTGCCGGCCTGATCGACGATCCCGTGCGGGTGCGGCCGCTGCCGTGGGATGCCGTCAGTGGCATCCTGATGCGCGGCGGCACCATCCTGGGCACCAGCAACCGCGCCAACCCCTTGCGCGACGAGGCCACCGCGGCGCGCGTGCTCGCGCACGTGCAGGCGCTGGGGTTGCAGGGGCTGGTGGTCATCGGTGGCGACGGCAGCATGGGGCTGGCGCACGGTCTGGCGCAGCGGGGCTTGCGGGTGGTGGGGGTGCCCAAGACGATCGACAACGACATCCCGGGCTGCGAGCGCAGCTTTGGCTTCGACACCGCGGTGGCCACCGTGACCGAGGCCATCGAGCGCTTGCAGACCACCGCAGCCAGCCACGGCCGCGTCATGATCGTCGAAACCATGGGGCGTTGGGCCGGCTGGATTGCGCTGGAGGCCGGCCTGGCCGGGGCGGCCGACATCATCCTGCTGCCGGAAATCGACTTCGACCTGGAGGCGGTGGCGGCGGTCTGCCGCGCCCGGGCGCAGCGGCGGCGCCACACCATCATCTGCATCGGGGAGGGGGCCAAGCCGCGCGGCGGTCAGCCCACCGTGCAGGCCGTGGAGCCGCGCCCCGAGCCGTTGCGCCTCGGGGGTGTGGCGCATGCGTTGGCCGCGGCGCTGCAGCCGCGGCTGGACTGCGAAGTGCGCGCCACCGTGCTGGGCCATGTGCAGCGCGGCGGCAGCCCCACGCCGTTTGACCGTGTGCTGGCCACCCAGTACGGCAACGAGGCGGCCCAGTTGGTGATGACCCACGCCTGGGGCCGCATGGTCACGCTGCAGCGCGGGCAACTGACCAGCGTGGCCTTGGCCGAGGCCGCGCACGGCAACCGCCGCGTGCCGCTGGACCATCCGTTGCTGCGGGCGGCGCGGCAGATCGGGGTCAGCCTGGGCGAGCCGGGCGACCCCTGAGGCGCGCGCGCCGGCGCGGCCCGCACGCGTGTCGCCAGGGCGACAAGAGCCCGCCGGGCTGCTGGCACGGACGCGGTGACCGGGGGTTTCCCGGGGCACGAGGCGGTGGCGCGTTGCGGCATAGTAGAGGCTTTCAACTTTCTGACAGGTGAGTGACATGCAACGCACCGTGATCGCCGTGGCCGCTGCGCTCGTGCTGGGTGCAGGCGGCGCCTGGGCCAAGACCTTCAAATGGGCCAGCGCCGGGGAAATCCCGTCGTGGGACATCCATTCGCAAAACAACGCGCTGTCCAACGGCATCCACGCCGCCGTGTACGAGTCCCTGGTCTACTACAACAGCAAGACCTTCAAGGTCGAGCCGTTGCTGGCGCAGAGCTGGCGCGAGCTCAGCCCGACGCAGATCCGCTTCACGCTGCGCAAGGGGGTCAAGTTTCACGACGGCGCGCCGCTGACCGCCGACGATGTGGTGTTTTCGATCCAGCGCGCGATGGCCAAGACCTCCAACTTTGCCATCTACACGCAGGGCATCGACCGCGCGGTCAAGGTCGACGACCACACCGTCGACATCCTGCTAAAGGGGCCCAACCCGGTGCTGCTCAACCAGCTCACCGAGCTGCGCATCATGAACAAGGCCTGGGCCGAGAAAAACCGCTCCGTCGAGCCCAAGGACATGAAGGTGGCGGATGAAAACTTCGCCCACCGCAACGCCAACGGCACCGGGCCGTTCCGTCTGAAGCAGTGGGTGCCGGATCAACGCATGGTGCTGGAGCGCAACCCTGACTACTGGGGCAAGCCCGACACCAACGTCACCGAGATCGTCTACACCCCGATCAAGGCCGACGCCACGCGCATGGCCGCGCTGCTGTCGGGCGAGGTGGACTTCGTGCTCGACCCGACGCCGCAGGACTTGCCGCGGCTGCGCAGCAACCCCAACCTGAAGGTGATCGACGGCGTCGAGAACCGCACCATCTTCCTTGGCATGGATCAGTTCCGCGACGAGCTGCCCGGCAGCAACGTCAAGGGCAAGAACCCGCTGAAAGACCTGCGCGTGCGCAAGGCGCTGTACCAGGCCATCGACATCGACACGCTGCACCGCGTGACGATGCGCGGGCTGAGCCAGCCCACTGGCGCACTGGTGGCGCCGCAGGTGGCCGGCTGGAGCGAGGCGGTGCACAAGCGCCTGCCCTACGACGTCGAAGGCGCCAAGCGGCTGCTGGCCGAGGCGGGCTACAAGGATGGCTTCGAGGTCGATTTTGCCTGCCCGAACAACCGCTACATCAACGACGAGCAGATCTGCCAGGCGGTCACCGCGATGTGGGCCAAGATCGGGGTCAAGGCCAAGCTGCGCACGCTGCCGCTGACGACCTACTTTCCCATGATCCAGCGCTACGAGGCCAGCATCTACATGCTCGGCTGGGGTGTGCCCACCTTCGATGCGCTGTACAGCCTGCAGTCGCTGGTGCGCACGCCCGGGCAGGGGGGTGATGGCAACTACAACGTCGGGCGCTACAGCAACCCGAAGATGGACGCCATCATCGATCGCGCCAAGACCGAGACCGACCCTTACATCCGCCCGCGCCTGCTGACCGAGGCGCTGCAGCTGCACAACGATGAGGTGGTGCACATCCCGCTGCACAACCAGATCATTCCGTGGGCGATGAAGAAGAACGTTGAAGTCGTGCACCGCGCCGACAACCGGCTCGACTGGCGCGTGGTCAAGGTGAACT
>JANWZF010000277.1 GCA_025054905.1 Tepidimonas sp. | reverse complement strand
CGACGCGGGGGCGGGAGGCAGCAGCGTGCTCAGCGCTTCTGACGGTATTTGCGCAACGCGGCGATTTGCGCCGCCATGATGGCCAGCTCGGACTGGGCCTTGGCCAGATCGACCTCGCTCTTGGCGTTTTTCAGCGCCTCTTCGGCGGCCTTGCGCGCTTCGTTGGCCTTGGCTTCGTCCAGGTCTTTGCCGCGGATCGCGGTGTCGGACAGCACCGTCACCACTTTGGGCTGGACCTCGAGAATGCCACCGGCGACAAAGACAAACTCTTCCTCGCCATCGGGCTTTTCGATGCGCACCGCACCGGGCTTGATGCGCGTGATCAGCGGCACGTGGCCGGGCAGGATGCCCAGCTCGCCGGCCTCGCCGGGCAGGGCCACGAACGTCGCCGGCCCGCTGAAGATCGACTCCTCGGCGCTGACCACCTCAACCTGGATGGTGTTCATCTCGACTCCTGTCGCATCGGCGGGGTGGCCGCGCCTGGTGGCGCTCGCCACCACCCCGCGGGTGGGGATCAGCTGGCCAGCTTCTTGGCCTTCTCGAAGGCGTCGTCGATCGTGCCGACCATGTAGAACGCCTGCTCGGGCAGGTGGTCGCACTCGCCGTTGACGATCATCTTGAAGCCGCGGATGGTTTCCTTCAGCGGCACGTACTTGCCGGGCTGACCGGTGAACACCTCGGCGACGTGGAACGGCTGGCTCAGGAAGCGCTGGATCTTGCGCGCCCGCGCCACGATCAGCTTGTCTTCCGGCGACAGCTCATCCATGCCC
Source organism: Tepidimonas sp. (assembly GCA_025054905.1). GTDB lineage: Bacteria > Pseudomonadota > Gammaproteobacteria > Burkholderiales > Burkholderiaceae_C > Tepidimonas. The sequence continues at coordinate 11,058 of JANWZF010000277.1, read as the reverse complement.
AGAATCGCGATGATGTCGCGCAACTCCTTGTAGCGCTGCAGCACCGCCTGCACGGCCCGCGTCGTGTTGTAGTGCTCTTCGCCGACGATGTTGGGGTCGACCTGGCGGCTGGTGGAATCCAGCGGATCGACGGCCGGATAAATCCCCAGCGCCGCGATGTCGCGCGACAGCACCACGGTGGCGTCCAGGTGGGCGAACGTGGTCGCCGGCGACGGGTCGGTCAGGTCGTCGGCGGGCACGTAGACGGCCTGGATCGAGGTGATCGAGCCGACCTTGGTGGAGGTGATGCGCTCCTGCAGTTTGCCCATTTCCTCGGCCAGCGTCGGCTGGTAACCCACCGCCGAGGGCATGCGGCCCAGCAGCGCCGACACTTCGACCCCAGCCAGCGTGTAGCGGTAGATGTTGTCGACGAAGAACAGCACGTCACGGCCTTCGTCGCGGAACGATTCGGCGATCGTCAGACCGGTCAGCGCCACGCGCAGACGGTTGCCCGGCGGCTCGTTCATCTGCCCGTACACCATCGCCACCTTGGACTGGGACAGATCCTCCGCGACGACGACCTTGGACTCCATCATCTCGTGATAGAAGTCGTTGCCTTCACGGGTGCGCTCACCCACGCCGGCAAACACCGACAGACCCGAGTGCGCCTTGGCGATGTTGTTGATGAGCTCCATCATGTTGACGGTCTTGCCCACCCCGGCGCCCCCGAACAGACCCACCTTGCCCCCCTTGGCGAACGGGCAGATCAGGTCGATCACCTTGATGCCGGTTTCCAGCAGCTCGGTGGAGGGCGACAGCTCGTCATAGGCCGGCGCCTTGCGGTGGATCGAGCTGGTCAGCGACTGGTCGATCGGGCCACGCTCGTCGATCGGGTTGCCGAGCACGTCCATGATGCGGCCCAGCGTTGCTTTACCCACCGGCACCGTGATCGGCGCGCCGGTGTTGTAGACCGTCATGCCGCGGCGCAGGCCATCGGAGGAGCCCAGCGCGATGGTGCGCACCACGCCGTCGCCGAGCTGCTGCTGCACTTCCAGCGTCAGCGGCGAGCCCTCCATCTTCAGCGCGTCATAGACCTTGGGCATCTGGTCGCGCGGGAATTCCACGTCCACCACGGCGCCGATGCACTGAACGATCTTGCCTTGAACTTGAGCCATGATTCAAACCTTGTTCGATTGCGAGGATGACGGGTACCCGGGTGGCATCACACCGCCGCGGCACCGGCGACGATTTCCGACAGCTCCTTGGTGATGCCGGCCTGACGTGTCTTGTTGTAGACCAGCTTGAGCTCCTGGATCAGGTTGCCGGCGTTGTCGGTGGCGGCCTTCATCGCCACCATGCGCGCCGATTGCTCCGAAGCCATGTTCTCAGCCACGGCCTGATACACCAGGGCCTCGACGTAGCGCACCAGCAGCTCATCGATCACCGACGGCGCATCGGGCTCGTAGATGTAGTCCCAGTCGTAGCCCGGCGCGCCGCTGTCCAGGTCCTTGGCCGACAGCGGCAGCAGCTGCTGCACCACCGGCTCCTGCTTCATCGTGTTGATGAAGCGCGTGTAGCACAGGTAGACGGCGCTGAGCTTGCCTTCGGCGTAGGCATCCAGCAACACCTTGACCGGACCGATCAGACGCTCCAGGTGCGGCGTGTCGCCCAGGCCGGTGACGTGCGAGACCACCTTGGCGCCGATGCGGTTCAGAAACCCCAAGCCCTTGTTGCCGATGGCCACCACCTGCGCCGTCTTGCCACTGCCCTGCAGCTCCCGCAGCTGGTTGGTGACGGCGCGCAGCAGGTTGGTGTTGAGGCCGCCGCACAGGCCTTTGTCGGTGGTGACCACGATCATGCCGGCCACCGGGGCGTCGGCATGCTCGACCATGAACGGGTGCACGTACTCGGGGTTGGCGCGGCTCAGGTTGGCCGCGATCTGACGCACCTTTTCACTGTAGGGCCGCGCCATGCGCATGCGCTCCTGCGCCTTGCGCATCTTGGAGGCGGCCACCATCTCCATGGCCTTGGTGATCTTCTTGGTGTTTTCCACCGATTTGATCTTGCCGCGTATTTCCTTGCCTGCTGCCATCGCAACTCCTCGACAATGGGGGTTTCAGTGCAGGATGCGGCGCCTCACCACGTGCCGGTCTGCTTGAAGGTGCGGATGGCGGCGTCGAGCTCGGCTTCGGCGTCCTTGTCCATGGCCTTCTGGGTTTCGAGCTTGTCCAGCAGCGCGGCGTGCTTGTCCTTCAGATAGGCATGCAGCGCAGCCTCAAACGGCAGCACCTTCTTGACCTCGATGTCGTCGAGGTAGCCCTTGTTGGCAGCGTACAGCGAGGCGGCCATCAGGCTGATCGGCAGCGGGCTGTACTGCGGCTGCTTGAGCAGCTCGGTCACCCGCGCGCCGCGGTCGAGCTGCTTGCGGGTGGCTTCGTCCAGGTCGGAGGCGAACTGCGCGAACGCCGCCAGCTCCCGGTACTGCGCCAGGTCGGTACGGATCCCGCCCGACAGGCTCTTGATCAGCTTGGTCTGCGCCGCACCCCCGACGCGCGACACCGAGATACCCGCGTTGATCGCGGGGCGGATGCCGGCGTTGAAGAGGTTGGTCTCCAGAAAGATCTGGCCGTCGGTGATCGAGATCACGTTGGTCGGCACGAACGCCGAGACGTCGCCGGCCTGGGTCTCGATGATCGGCAGCGCGGTCAGCGAGCCGGTCTTGCCCTTGACGGCGCCGTTGGTGAATTTCTCGACGTAGTCGGCGTTGACGCGCGCGGCGCGCTCCAGCAGACGCGAGTGCAGGTAGAAGATGTCGCCCGGGAAGGCCTCGCGCCCTGGCGGACGGCGCAGCAGCAGCGAGACCTGGCGGTACGCCACGGCCTGCTTGGACAGGTCGTCGTAGATGATCAGCGCATCCTGACCGCGGTCGCGGAAGTACTCGCCCATCGTGCAGCCGGAGTACGGCGCGAGGAACTGCATCGCCGCCGATTCGGACGCCGAGGCCGCCACGACGATCGTGTACTCCATCGCCCCATGCTGTTCCAGGGCCCGCACCACGCTCTTGATCGACGACGCCTTCTGGCCGATGGCGACGTAGATGCAGACCATGTTCTGGCCCTTCTGGTTGATGATGGTGTCGATGGCCACCGCGGTCTTGCCGGTCTGGCGGTCACCGATGATCAGCTCGCGCTGACCGCGGCCAATTGGCACCATCGCATCGATGGCCTTGATACCCGTCTGCACCGGCTGGTCCACGCTCTTGCGCGCGATCACCCCCGGGGCCACCTTTTCCACCACGTCGGTCAGCTTGGCGTTGATCGGGCCCTTGCCGTCGATCGGACGGCCCAGCGCATCGACCACACGGCCGATCAGCTCCGGGCCCACCGGCACTTCGAGAATGCGACCAGTGCACTTGACGGTGTCGCCTTCGGAGATGTGCTCATACTCACCCAGGATCACGGCACCGACCGAGTCGCGCTCCAGGTTGAGCGCCAGACCGTAGGTGGGCTGGCCATCCTTGCCCGCAGGGAACTCCAGCATCTCACCCTGCATGGCATCCGACAGGCCATGGATGCGCACGATGCCGTCGGTGACCGACACCACGGTGCCCTGGTTGCGCACGTCGACGCTGGGCGCCAGCCCCTCGATGCGCGACTTGATCAGTTCGGAGATTTCGGCGGGATTCAGTTGCATGACGCTTTCCTTTGCGCAATGTTCGACTCGGGCGTCGCGACGGGCCACATCAGGCCGTCAGCGCCACACGCATTTGTTCCAGACGGGCCTTGACCGAGGTGTCCAGCACCTCGTCGCCCACCACCACGCGCACGCCGCCGATCAGCTCGGGGCGCACCTGCACCTGCAGCCGCAACTGACGGCCGAAGCGCTTTTCCAGCACCGCCTTGAGCTCATCGAGGGCTGCACCTTCGATCGGGAAGGCGCTCTCAACACGCGCATCGGCCACGCCCTGGCGCTCGTTGAGCAGCGCCTGGAACTGATGCGCGATCTCGGGCAGCACACGCAGGCGATCGTTGTCGATGACGGTGCGCAGGAAGTTTTGGCCCAGTGGCGGCAGCGGCTGCGGCAGCACGCCGGTGATGACGTCGTAGACCTGCTGCGCGGTCACCTTGGGGTCCGCGGCAAAGGCCAGCAACGGCTCGTGCGCAGCCACGGCCGCCAAGGCCTGCAGCCATTCGGCGGTTTGCGGTCCTTGCGCGCCGGCGGCCTGAAACAGCGCCTCGGCGTAGGGACGGGCAATGGTGGCGAGTTCAGCCATGGGGTGTTACCTCGGGGGGCGCTTGCGGGGGCGTGGACGAACCGCAGGGGGCGTCTCAGAGTTCGGTCTTCAGACGCTCGAGCAGTTCGGCGTGCGCGCGGGCATCGACCTCGCGGCGCAGGATCTGCTCGGCACCCTTGACCGCCAGCAGCGCCACCTGCTCACGCAGGGCCTCGCGAGCCTGCACAGCCTGCTGCTCGGCTTCGGCCTTGGCTGCGGCGACGATCTTGGCCGCCTCCTCGCTGGCGCGCGCCTTGGCCTCCTCGATGATGGCCTGCGCGCGGCGCTCGGCATCGGCCAGGCGGGCCGCGGCCTCGTTGCGCGACTGCGCCAGGGTGTCTTCGATGCGCTTGTTGGCCACGGCCAGCTCGGTCTTGGCCTTTTCGGCGGCGGCCAGACCTTCGGAAATCTTCTGCGCACGCTCATCCAGCGCCTTGGCGATCGGCGGCCACACGAATTTCATCGTGAACCACACCAGGATCGCGAAGACGATGGCCTGCGCAAAGAGGGTTGCATTGATGTTCATCGCAACGCCTTTCGGACGGGGTATGCGGATGGGGCAGCGTCAGGAAAAAGGCCGGGTGGCGCGGCGTGCGCCCGAGCCTGCCGCCCGGGCGCACCCTTCCTCACGTCGGGGCCGATCAGAGCGCGAACGGGTTGGCGAACGCAAACAGCAGCGCAATCGCCACACCGATCAGGAACGCCGCGTCGATCAGGCCGGCCAGAATGAACATCTTGGTCTGCAGGTCGTTCATCAGCTCGGGCTGACGCGCGGACGACTCGAGGAACTTGCCCCCCATCAGGGCGATGCCGATCGAAGCGCCAATGGCACCCAGACCGACGATGATGCCGCAAGCCAGAGCAACGAGACCGAGGATGTTTTCCATGGTGAGATTTCCTTTGGTTACAGAGGAAGGTTAGGGGAAACGGAAGGGAACCATCAGTGCGCGTCGTGCGCCTGACCCAGATAGATCAGCGCCAGCATCATGAAGATGAACGCCTGCAAGGTGATCACGAGGATGTGGAAGATCGCCCACACCGTACCCGCGATCAGGTGTCCGACGAACAGCAGGCCGCCCGTGAACGACAGCGCGGCAAAACCACCGAGCAGCGCGATCAGCATGAAGACCAGCTCGCCCGCGAACATGTTGCCAAACAACCGCATGCCGTGGGAAACGGTCTTCGCCACGAACTCGATCATTTGCATCAGGAAATTGACCACGCCCAACAACAGCGCCCACAACGGGTTCTTGCTGGTGCCAAACGGCGCGGTGACCAGCTCGTGCGCCCAGCCGCCCAGACCCTTGATCTTGATGTTGTAGTACAGGCACAGCAGCAACACCGACACCGACAGCCCGAGCGTGGTGGACAGATCGGCGGTCGGCACCACGCGCAGGTAGGCGTGGTGGGGATCCCCCCCCATTGCGGCATAGATGCCTTCCCAGATCTTGGGCAGCAGATCCAGCGGCAGCAGATCCATGAAGTTCATGAAGAAGATCCACACGAACACCGTCAGCGCCAGCGGCGCGATCAGCTTGCGGCTGTGCGCGTTGTGGATCACACTCTTGGCCTGCGTTTCCACCATTTCAACCAGGATTTCCACCGCCGCCTGAAAGCGCCCCGGAACCCCGGCGGTGGCGCGGCGCGCCCCCAGCCATAACAAAAATACGCCGATCAGCCCGGTCAACACCGAAAAGAACACCGAGTCGAGGTTGATGACCGAAAAATCGACGATGAAGCTTTGCTTCTGGTTGGTCAGATGGGTCAGGTGATGCCGGATGTATTCGCCGGCGGTCGGAGCATGTCCTTCAGCAGCCATTGGTCATTCCCACATTCGCAGATCGAAACCGATTCCGTCAGCGGGGCCGCGGCAGCCACCAGGCCAGCGCATACCCCTTGAGCACCACCACCAGCCCGGCCAACACGCCAAGCCAGTCCACATTCGGCACCACGCGCGGCGCCGCCACCAGCATCACCAGCGTCAGCGCCACTTTGACACCCTCCCACAGCAGCCAGCGCGCCAGCCACTGCCGAGGCTCGCCGCCGGCTTGCGCACGGCGCAACCACCCCCGCCAGCCGCCCGCCATCCCCCAGGCCATCAGGCCCGTCGGCAACCAGGCGCACGCACCACCCCAGGCCACCGAGACCACCAGGGTGACGCGCTGCGGCACCCACAGCGCTTGCAGCCCCGCCGCCACCGCCAGCGCGAACACCGCCAACAGGGCCTGCGCCAGCAAAACCCGCCGCACCCACGGCACCGCATGCCGCCGGCGCCACGCCTGCGCTTGCTCGGGGCTTAAGGGCTTGAAAGCGTCTTCAACGCCCTCATCTTCTTCCCAAGTGCGCCAACGCCGCGCTGGCAAGCGTTGCGGGTCTTGTGCCGTGGGCCCGCTCGGCCACTGCAAACCTGCCATTGTCCGGTGTTCTCTTGACGCTCGCCTGACGGTGGGCAGCCTGGCAGCGCCAAGGCCACATTGACAAAAGCTCTTTATTATACGGATAAACCCCAGTTATCGGATACCCTAGCCCATGGCCGAATCTGCCGCCGCTCTGTTGACCTTCCCGTGCCGTTTTCCGATCAAAGTGATGGGCGCGCACGCCGAAGGGTTCGTGGCCGCCATCGCGCACGTGGCCCGCGCGTTCGACCCCGGCTTCGAAGAGGCCAGCATCGAGGTGCGGCCCAGCCGCAACGGGCGCTACCTGGGTCTGACCTTGACCGTGCAGGTGCATTCCCGCGAGCAGCTCGACGAGCTCTACCGCACCCTGACGACCCACCCGATGGTCAGCGTGGTGCTGTGATGCAGGTGCAGTGGCTTGGGCAGGCCCCCTACCTGCCCACCGTGGCGGCGATGCAGGCCTACACCGAGCGGCGCGGGCCCACGGACCCCGACCTGCTCTGGCTGTGCGAGCACCCCCCCGTGTTCACCCAGGGTCAGGCAGGTCGGCCTGAGCACGTGCTCGACCCGGGCGACATCCCGGTGGTGGCCACCAACCGCGGTGGACAGGTGACGTATCACGGCCCGGGCCAGGTGGTGGCCTATCCGCTGCTGGACCTGAAGCGCGCGGGGCTGTACGTCAAGACTTATGTGCACCGGCTGGAAGAGGCGGTGCTGCGCACGCTGGCCGACTGGGGTGTGACGGGCCACCGGGTGGCTGGGGCCCCCGGGGTGTATGTCCGCCTCGATGCGCCGTTTGACCACGCCGCGCTGCACGGACCACGCCCGGCCTCTGCGGCCTGGACGGGCCTGGGCAAGATCGCAGCCCTGGGCATCAAGGTGCACCGGCACTGCACGTACCACGGGCTGGCGCTCAACGTAGCCATGGATTTAAGCCCCTTTGGCCGCATCAACCCCTGCGGCTACGCGGGCCTGACCACCGTGGACCTTGCTACGATCGGTGTTGCCGCCGACCCGGCTGCGGTGCGCGCAGCCTTGGCGCATCATCTGCAGCACCTGCTGGCTCCGGGCCGCTGAAGCCGTGGCGCCGCACCCCCAGGAATGTCTCGATGAACAGCCCCGTCTCCACCGCCTACGACCCCAGCGCCAAGCAAAAAAGTGCCGCCAAGACGGCCCGCATCCCGATCAAGGTCGAGGCGGCCCCCGTGCTGCCCAAGCCGTCGTGGATCCGTGTCAAGGCGGGCAGCCCGAATTCGCGCTTTTACGAAATCAAGGACATCCTGCGCGCCCACCGGTTGGTGACGGTGTGCGAGGAAGCCTCCTGCCCCAACATCGGCGAATGCTTCGGCCGTGGCACCGCCACGTTCATGATCATGGGTGACAAATGCACGCGTCGCTGTCCGTTCTGCGACGTGGGCCACGGTCGCCCGGACCCGCTCGATCCGGACGAGCCCGACAATCTGGCACGCACGATCGCCGCGCTGAAGCTGCGCTACGTGGTCATCACCAGCGTCGACCGCGACGACCTGCGCGACGGCGGCGCGGCGCACTTTGTGGCCTGCATCCAGCGCGTGCGCGCCCTGTCACCGGGCACACGCATCGAAATCCTGACACCGGACTTTCGCGGCCGCGACGAGCGTGCCCTGGCCATCCTGGCCGAGGCGCCCCCGGACGTGATGAACCACAACGTCGAAACGGTGCCCCGGCTGTACAAGCAGGCGCGGCCTGGCTCGGATTACGCCTTCAGCCTGAACCTGCTGCGCAAGTTCAAGGAGCGCTTCCCGCACATTCCAACCAAGAGCGGCCTGATGGTCGGGCTGGGCGAAACCGACGAGGAAATCCTGCAGGTCATGCGTGACCTGCGCGCCCACGGCGTGGACATGCTGACCATCGGTCAGTATCTGGCACCCAGCGCGCACCACCTGCCGGTGCGGCGCTACGTGGAGCCCGCCACGTTCGAGCGTTTGGAGCGCGAGGCCTACGCGATGGGTTTTACGCACGCCGCCGTCGGGCCACTGGTGCGCAGCAGCTACCACGCCGACCGCCAGGCGCACGCCGCGGGCGTGGCGGACGGGCCTCGCTAAAACCGCTGCCGGACGCCGAGCGGGCCTGCAAGGGCGAGTGCCTCCACTAGCCATGCAGGTCGTCACGCCGCGCGATCTCGAACAGGCGCTGCAACTCGTGCGGGTAGCGGCGCAGGTTGCGCTGGTGCCAGCGCGTGATCAGCAGCATCACACCCGCCACCAGCAGGCCAAAGGCGGTGATGGCGCCAAAGGCCGACAGGCCCGCACCAGTGGCGGCGCTGTAGAGGAAGCCCAACCCCAGGATGCAGGCCTGCTCGTTGAAATTCTGCACGGCGATCGAGCGGCCGGCGCCCATCAGGTTGTGCCCGCGGTGCTGCAGCAGCGCGTTCATCGGCACCACCAGAAAGCCCCCCAAGGCCCCCAGCAGCACCAAAAATGGGGCGGCCACCCAGACGTCGCGGATCACGACCATCAGCACCACCAGCAGCCCCATGGCCACGCCCAGTGGCATGACCTTGGGGGCCTGGTCGATACGCATGCGCACCGAGGCCACCACCGCCCCCACGGCCGTGCCCACCGCCACCACGCCCACAAGGCTGGACGCCTGCGTGGTGTTGTAGCCCAACGCCGCAGCAGCCCAGGCCAGCACGATGTAGCGCAGGTTGCCACTGACCCCCCAGAATAGCGTCGTCGTGGCCAGCGAAATCTGGCCCAGGTGATCGCGCCACAGGCGTAGGTTGCAGCGCCAAAAGTCCGGCAGCAGCGCCAGCGGATTGGGCGGCAGATGGCGCAGCGGCGCGGTGGTGCGTGGAATGCGCAGGTTGAACGCCGCCGCCAGCCCGTACACGCCCACCAGGCCGACGATGGCCAGCTCCGCCGCGGTCGGCAGCCACTGCCGCAGCCAAGCCGCCTCATGGGTGGCCAGCCAGGCCGCCACCGCCGGCGAAACCAGTTGCCCCCCCAGCACCACCCCGAGAATGATGGAAGCGATCGTCAGCCCCTCGATCCAGCCGTTGGCCTTGACCAGCTGCGACGGCGGCAGCAGCTCGGTGAGGATGCCGTACTTGGCCGGAGAGTAAGCCGCCGCACCCAACCCCACCAGGCTGTAGGCCAGCAGCGGATGCACCGGTGTGAGCATCAGCACGCAACCGATCACCTTGATCGCGTTGCTGATGAACATCACCTGCCCCTTGGGGCGCGAATCCGCAAACGCCCCGACCCACGGCGCCAACAGCACATAAAAGAGCGCAAACATCGGCACCAGCGCGGCGGCCTGCCACTCGGGCGCGCCGCGACCGCGAAGCAGTTCCACCGCCACCACGAACAGCGCGTTGTCGGCCAGCGAGCTGCAGAACTGCGCCGTCATGATGGTGTAGAAGCCGCGCTTCATGGGCCGGAAAAAGATTGTCGGATAAGCTGCGGGGATGGGCAGGCCGGCACGCTTGTGCGAAAGTCGTGGCTGGCACGGAGTGCGCGGTTTATAGCACGCGCCCGCGCTGGATTCCTCTTGGCTTCGATGCCCTGCTGCGCCCATGCCCCGCCCCATCCACGCCACCGTCCATCTCGATGCCCTGCACCACAACCTGCGCCGCTGCCGTGCGGCGGCCGGTGATGCGCGCGTATGGGCCGTCGTCAAGGCCAACGCCTACGGCCACGGCATCGAGCGGGTCTATCCAGCGCTGCGCAGCGCCGACGGCTTTGCACTGCTGGATCTGGCTGAGGCCGAGCGGCTGCGCGCACTCGGCTGGCGCGGCCCGATTCTGCTGTTGGAGGGCTGCTTCGAGCCGCGCGACCTGGAGGTGTGCTCGCGTCTGCAGCTGTGGCACGTGGTGCACTGCGACGAGCAGATCGACTGGCTCAGCCAGCACAAAACCCACCAGCCGCACCGCGTCTTTCTGAAAATGAACTCGGGCATGAACCGCCTGGGGTTTCGGCCGCAGGCTTTTCGTGCTGCCTGGCTGCGGCTGCAGGCGCTGCCGCAGGTCGGCGAAGTCAGCCTGATGACGCATTTTTCCGACGCCGACGGGCTGCGCCACGGGCGTGAGGGCGTGCTGCACCAGGTCGAGGCGTTCGTGCACGCCAGCGCCGACCTGCCCGGCGAGCGCAGCCTGTGCAACAGCGCCGCCACGCTGCGCCACGCGCTGCGGCTGCGCCTTGGCGAGGCCGGTGGCGCGCTGGCGGCCGACTGGGTGCGCGCCGGCATCGCGCTGTACGGCAGCGCCCCGGACCATCCCAGCCACAGCGCCGCCGAGTGGGGCCTGCAACCGACGATGACCTTGGCCAGCCGCCTGATCGCGGTGCAGCATGTACCCGCCGGCGAGACCGTGGGCTATGGCTCGGTCTATACCGCCGCGCAAGACATGCGTGTGGGCATCGTGGCCTGCGG
>JANWZF010000097.1 GCA_025054905.1 Tepidimonas sp. | reverse complement strand
AGTCGCCAGCGTGGCCTTGCCCTCGCTGGGATTGCCTCCGTCTGTGCTTTTGGGGTCGAGAACGACCCACGCCATGCCCGTCGAGGTGCAGATCTGCACCCGCTCACCGGCGCGCGCCGCCCCGCCTGGCCCGATCATCTGGGCCAGCGCCGGCGCCAGCGCTGCCCATAGCAGCGCCAGCAGGGCCAGCATCAGCGGGCCAAGGCGACGGGGATTGGAGACGTTCACGCATGCCATTGTAGTGATTAGGGGCGCCACGCAGCCTCGTTACACTTGCAAAGAAGGCAGAGTCCGCTGCGACGGCCCGCCGCAGCTGCCGATGCGTTTCGTCCTTCCGATCGATCCTGCGACCATGACCCCCGCCGAACAAGCCCTGCGCGATGCCGCCCTCGAATACCACCGCACCCCCACCCGGGGCAAGGTTTCCGTCACCCCGACCAAGGCGCTGTCCAACCAGCGCGACCTGAGCCTGGCCTACTCGCCCGGGGTGGCCTATCCGTGCCTGGAAATCGCAGCCGATCCGCGCAAGGCAGCCGACTACACCAGCCGCGGCAATCTGGTGGGCGTGATCACCAACGGCACGGCGGTGCTGGGGCTGGGCGACATCGGCCCGCTGGCCGGCAAACCGGTGATGGAAGGCAAGGGCTGCCTGTTCAAAAAATTTGCCGGCATCGACGTCTTCGACATCGAGCTCAACGAAAAGGACCCCGACAAGCTGGTCGACATCATCGCCGCGCTGGAGCCGACGCTGGGCGGCATCAACCTGGAAGACATCAAGGCCCCCGAGTGCTTCTACATCGAGCGCAAGCTGCGCGAGCGGCTGCAGATTCCGGTCTTTCACGATGACCAGCACGGCACGGCCATCATCGCCTCGGCCGCGCTGATCAACGCGCTGGAGCTGGTGGGCAAGCCGATCGACCAGGTGCGCATCGCCGTCAGCGGTGCGGGGGCCGCCGCGATTGCCGTGCTCGATCTGTTCGTGGCGCTGGGCGCCGATCCGGCGCGCATCACCGTGTGCGACTCCAAGGGTGTCATCCACCCCGAACGGGACGACGCCCGCGCCGGTCGCCTGGATGAGTCCAAGCGCCGCTACTGCCGCGCCACGGCGGCACGCACGCTGGCCGATGCCGTGCAGGGGGCCGATGTCTTTCTGGGCTGCTCCACCGCCGGGGTGCTGACCCCCGAGATGGCGCGCACGATGGCCGACCGCCCGATCATTCTGGCGCTGGCCAACCCCGAGCCCGAAATCCGCCCCGAGGCGGCCAAAGCCGCGCGGCCCGACTGCATCATCGCCACCGGCCGCAGCGACTACCCCAACCAGGTCAACAACGTTTTGTGCTTCCCGTACATCTTTCGCGGGGCGCTGGACTGCGGTGCCACCCGTATCACCGAGGCGATGAAGCTGGCCTGCGTGCGCGAGATCGCTGCGCTGGCCAAGGCTGAAATCAGCGACGAGGTAGCCGCCGCCTACGCGGGGCAGGAACTGCAGTTCGGCCCGGATTACCTGATTCCCAAGCCCTTTGACACCCGGCTGATTCTGCGCATCGCACCGGCGGTGGCGCAGGCCGCCGCCGACTCTGGCGTGGCCACGCGCCCGATCGAGGATCTGCAGGCCTACCGCGACAGCCTGCAGCGCTTCGTGTACCAGACCGGCATCCTGATGCGCCCGATCTTTGCGGTGGCCAAGGGGCACCAGCCGCGCGCGCGGGTGGCCTACGCCGATGGCGAAGATGAACGCGCACTGCGCGCCGCCCAGCTGGCGCTGGAAGAAGGCATCGCACGGCCGATCCTGATCGGGCGGCCGGCGGTGATCGAAGCGCGCCTGCGCCGCGCCGGCCTGCACCTGCGGCTGGGGCAGGACGTGGAAAACGTCAACCCCGAAGACGACCCGCGCTTCCGTCAGTACTGGGAGGCGTACTACCAACGCATGAAGCGCGACGGCGCCACACCCGAGGTGGCCAAAGCCGCCGTGCGCCGCTCCAACACCATCATCGGCTCGCTGATGGTGCACCTGGGCGATGCCGATGCGCTGATCTGCGGCCTGGTGGGCAGCTACACCACGCACCTGGAGCGCATCGACGCTATCCTGGGACGCGCGCCCGGCGCCACGCTGTATGCGACGCTCAACGCCGTCAACACCGACCGTGGTCCGATCTTCATCACCGACACCTACGTCCACGACGACCCCAGCGCCGAGCAGCTGGCCGAAATCGCCTGGATGGCGGCGCAGCAGGTGCAGCGCTTTGGCATCGTGCCCAAGGTGGCGTTTTTGTCGCACTCCACCTTTGGCCAGTCCAAGCGCGCCAGCGCCCGCAAGATGCGCGCGGCACGCGACCTGTTTGTCGCGGCTCACCCCGAGATCGAGTGCGACGGCGAGCTGCACGGCGACGCGGCGCTGGAGCCCGAGATCCGTGCCCGGTTCCTCACCGACTCGACGCTGTCAGGGCCGGCCAACCTGCTGGTCTGCCCCAACCTGGATGCGGCCAACATCCTCTACAACGTGATGAAGACCACCACCAGCGGCGGGGTCACGGTGGGACCGATCCTGATGGGGGTGCGTGCACCGGCCTACATCCTGACCCCCGCGGCCACGGTGCGCCGTGTGCTGAACATGACGGCGGTGGCGGCCGCCGCCGTGCAGCGCTGACGGCCCGGCGATGGGTTGGTCGGCACGCCTGCACCTGCGCTACGCGGCCACCGCAGGGCGCACGACGCTGGCCTTCGAGCACGACGGGCCGCTGCGTGTGCTGCGCACGCTCTACCCGGAAGGGGCCGGCATTTGCCACACGGTGCTGGTGCACCCCCCAGGGGGCATCGTCGGCGGGGATCAGTTGAGCGTGCAGCTGGACGTCGGCGCGGGGGCGCACGCCCTGGTGACCACGCCAGGCGCCACCCGCTTCTACCGCACCGAAGGCGCCCCCGCCACCCAAACGGTGCACGTGCGGCTGGGCGCCGGCGCGCGCCTGGAATGGCTGCCCCAGGAAACCATTGCCTATCCGGGCTGCCTGGCGCACAACGCGTTGCAGGCCGACCTGGCCCCCGATGCCGCGCTGCTGGCCTGGGAGATCAGCGCCCTCGGGCTGCCCCAGGCCGACGCACCGTTCACCGCCGGGGTGCTGCACCAGCGCATGGCAGTCGATGAAGTGTGGCTGGATGAAGGCCGCCTGGACGCGGCCGACCGCTGGCTTCTCGACGGCGCGCCCGGCCTGGCGGGGCAGCGCTGCCTGGCCACGTTGGTGCTGGCTCAGGGAACCGCTTGGAGCCCGCAAGAGCGTGAGCGGCTGCTGGAGACCGTGCGCGCGCATCTGCCAGCCAGCCTGGAGCCGGTGGCTGCCGGCGCGACCTGCCCTCAGGCGCGCGTGCTCGTGGTGCGCGGGCTGGCCCCGATGGTGGAGCCGCTGATGGCCCTGTGGCAGCGCCTGTGGACGGTGCTGCGCACAGCCGCCTGGGGGCTGGAGGCCCCCCCGCTGCGGCTGTGGCGGGTGTGAGGTTCAGCCGCGCAGGCCCAGCGCCGGCCTTGGGGCGCGATCGGGCGTCACAAGGCCACCAAGGCCCGCACCCCCTGGGCTTCCATCTCGTCGCCGCTGCCGCTGGCCACCACGGCCCCGCGCTCCAGCACAAGGTAGCGGTCGGCCAACTCGCGCGCAAAGTCGTAGTACTGCTCCACCAGCACGATGGCCATCGGCTCACCGTCCAGACCGCGCCGGGCCAGCTGGCGCAGCACCTGACCGATGGCCTGGATGATGTTGGGCTGGATCCCTTCGGTGGGTTCATCCAGCACCAGCAGGCGCGGCCGCGCCGCCAGCGCCCGTGCGATGGCCAGCTGCTGTTGCTGGCCACCGGACAGATCCCCGCCGCGGCGCTGCTGCATCTCGGCCAGCACCGGAAACAGCTCGAACAGCTGCGCTGGCAACGGCGTGCCGGGCGGCTGGCTCGCCAGACCCAACAGCAGGTTTTCGCGCACGGTCAGGCGCGCAAAAATCTCGCGCCCCTGCGGGACGTAACCCATGCCCAGGCGCGCCCGTTCGTGCACCGGGCGGCGGGTCAGATCCACGCCGCTCCACACGATGCGTCCACTGCGCACCGGCACCAGGCCCATCAACGCCTTCATCAACGTGGTCTTGCCCACCCCGTTGCGGCCCAGCACGACGGTGATTTCGCCCACGCGCGCCTGCAGGCTCACGCCGCGCAGGATGTGTGAGCCCCCGTAGTACTGGTTGAGGTTTTCGATCTGCAGCATGGCCCGGCTCAGCGACCCAGATAAACCTCGATGACCCGCTCATCGCGCGCCACCTGCTCGAAGGAGCCTTCGGTCAGCACCGCTCCATCGCACAGCACGGTGACCTTGTCGGCAATCGCGCGCACGAACGCCATGTCGTGCTCCACGACCACCAGCGTATGCTGGCCCTTGAGGGTGCACAACAGCTGGGCGGTGCGTTCGGTTTCCTCATCGGTCATGCCCGCCACCGGCTCATCCAGCAGCAGCACCTGCGGCTGCTGCGCCAACAGCATGCCGATTTCCAGCCATTGTTTCTGCCCGTGGCTGAGCGCGCCAGCCTGGCGGTGGGCTGCCTCGGCCAGGTGGATCAGCTCCAGCAGCTCTTGCAGGCGCTGACGCTGCGCGGCCGTGAGCCGGAAGGTCAGGCTCGCGCGCACGCGCTTGTCGCCAGCCAGCGCCAGCTCAAGGTTGTCCCACACGGTCAGCGGCTCAAACACGGTGGGTTTCTGAAATTTGCGCCCCACGCCCAGTGCCGCAATCTGGGGTTCGCGCCAGCGCAGCAGATCGATGGTCGTGCCCAGAAAAACGCTGCCGCGGTCGGGGCGCGTGCGACCGGTGATGACGTCCAGCATCGTCGTTTTGCCCGCGCCGTTGGGGCCGATGACGGCGCGCAGCTCGCCCGGGGCGATGTCCAGGCTCAGGCCGTTGAGGGCCTTGAAACCGTCGAAGCTGACGTGCACATCGTCCAGGTACAGGATGCGCCCATGGCTGGTGTCGATGACGCCGGGCTCGACCGGATGCGCCAGCGCGGCCGCACGTCCGCCACTGGCCTGGATCTTGTCGCGGCGCCGTTGCGCGCGCTGCCAGCGCTCGGCGCCGCTTTGCAGCAGATCCGGGGTCATGCGGTTTGCTCCTGACCACGCCGCCAGCGCCGCCACAAGCCGATCAGCCCCTGCGGCATGCCCAGCGTCACCGCCACAAACAGGGCCCCCAGCGCATACAGCCACACCTCCGGGGCCACCACGGTCAGCCAGCTCTTGGCCCCATTGACCGCGAACGCTCCCACGATCGGGCCGAGCAACGTCCCTCGGCCTCCGACCGCGGTCCACACCGCGATTTCGATGCTGGCCGCCGGGCTCATCTCGCGCGGGTTGATGATGCCGACCTGCGGCACGTACAGTGCACCGGCCACCGAGCACATGACCGCCGACAGCGTCCAGATGGCCAGCTTGTACGGCAAGGGGTCGTAACCGCAGAACATGACGCGGCTTTCGGCATCGCGGATGGCCTGCAGCACGCGCCCAAACTTGCTGGCCACCAGCCAGCGCGCCAACAAGTAAAAGCCGATCAGCACCAGCCCGGTGATGACGAACAACGCCACACGGGTCTCGGAGGTGGCGATCGGGTAGCCCAGGATGCGCTTGAAATCCGTAAAGCCGTTGTTGCCGCCCAAGCCCGTCTCGTTGCGGTAGAACAGCAGCATCGCGGCAAACGTCAGCGCCTGGGTGATGATGGAAAAGTACACCCCCTGGATGCGCGAGCGGAAGGCAAAAAATCCGAACAGCCACGCCAGCGCCCCTGGCACCAGCACGACCAGCACCAGCGTGGCCGCGAAGCTGTGCGAAAGGGCCCAGTGCCAGGGCAATTCCTTCCAGTCCAGAAAGACCATGAAGTCTGGCAGCTCGCTGCCGTAGTGGCCGTCGGTGCCGATCTGGCGCATCAGGTACATGCCCATCACATAGCCGCCCAGCGCAAAAAACAGCCCATGACCCAGGCTGAGGATGCCGGTGTAGCCCCAGATCAGATCGAGCGCCAGCGCGCAGATCGCGTAGCACATGATCTTGCCCAGCAGCGTGATCCAATGGTCGCTCAGATGCCAAGGACTGTCCGGCGGCACGGCCAGATTCAGCAGCGGCGCCACCACGCTCAGCGCCAGCAGCGCCACCCCGACTGCGCGCGCGTGCGGCCCCAGCAGCCTTGGCCCCACCGGGCCCGGTGTCCCCAGCGCCCTGTGCACGGATGTCATGCTCATGCTTGCCGACCTTTCAGCGCGAACAACCCTTGCGGCCGTTTCTGGATGAAGATCACGATCAGCACCAGCACCGCGATCTTGGCCAACACGGCGCCGGCCCATCCTTCCAGCAGCTTGTTGAGCAGCCCGAGCCCGAGCGCTGCGGCCACGGTGCCTGCCAGCTGCCCCACACCGCCGACCACCACCACCATGAACGAATCGATGATGTAAGACTGTCCCAGGTCGGGCCCGACGTTGCCGATCTGGCTCAACGCCACCCCCGCCAGCCCCGCCACGCCGGAGCCCATCGCGAATGCGTAGGCGTCGATGCGTCCGGTGGGGACCCCCATGCAGGCGGCCATCGAGCGGTTTTGCGTCACGCCCCGCACGAACAGCCCCAGCCGCGTACGCTGCAGCACCAGGGCCACCGCCACCAGCACCGCCAGCGCAAAACCGATGATGGCCAGCCGGTTCCACGGCAGCACGACGCCGCCGGCCAGCGTCAGCGCACCGCTCAACCAGGCGGGGTTTTCCACCGTCACGTTTTGCGCCCCGAACAGGCTGCGCACCGCCTGCATCAGGATCAGGCTCAGGCCCCAGGTGGCCAGCAGCGTCTCCAGCGGCCGCCCGTACAGGTGGCGGATCACGCCGCGCTCCACCGCGGCTCCCACCAACGCCGCCACCCCGAAAGCCACCGGCAGCGCCGCCACCAGATACCAGTCAAACCATTGCGGCGCCCAGCGCGCAAACAGCTGCTGCACGACGTAGGTGGCGTATGCGCCGATCATGATCAGCTCGCCGTGCGCCATGTTGATGACGCCCATCAGGCCGTAGGTGATGGCCAGTCCCAGCGCGGCCAGCAGCAAAATGGTGCCCAGGCTCAGGCCGGCAAACAGCGTGTTGGCCACCTCAGCGAGCATCAAGGCGCGCTGCAGCCGCTGCTGAGCCGCCTGTAGGGCGCGTTGCACGTCGGGGTCGGTCTCTTGTGCGCGCTGCTGCTGCAGCAGCGCCAGCGCCCGCCGCTGGCCGCTAGATCCCAGCAACTCGGCCGCATGCTGCCGCTGCGCGGCATCGCCAGCAGCCAGCTGCACCGCCGCCAAAGCCTGTTGCAGCCAGGCGGCGGCCCGGCCATCCAGCGGCGGGCTGCGCTCGGGGGCCAAGGCGGCCTGCAGCAGCGGGGCCAGCGCTGCGTCGGGCTCGTCCAGCATCGCCTCGCGCAGCGTGGCTGCAGCAGCCCGCTGGCGGTGCGGCTGCGGGGACTGCAGCTCCAGGCCCGCCAGGGCCAGCGCCAGCGCCGCACGCAACCGGTTGTTCAGCAGCGGAGCCTCGGCCTGCGGCGGCGGGGTGTCGGGCTGCCCGGTGTCGGCGCGCACGCTGCGGCCGTCGGGCTCGTCGATCCAGACTTGCCCCTCGTGCACCCGCACGCGCTCCTCCTGCAGCGCGCGCAGCAGCTCGGCCGCACGCGCATCGGGCTGCGCGGCCAGCTGCGTGATGGCCTGCACGCGCTCGCCCACCGTGCCCTCCACCACCGCCAGGGCCTCGGCCGGGCTGAGCGCCTGCGCCAACCGCGGCAGGCCCACCAGCACCAAGACAGCCCAACCCAGCATCCAACGGCTTCGCATCGCCACCTCCACCGCGCCCGCCGCCGCGCCGCTTAAGCCTTCTCCGGCACGTCCTTCTTCTTCTCGTTGCCGGGAATGAAGGGGCTCCACGGCTGGGCACGGATCGGCCCCTTGGTCTTCCAGACCACGTTGAACTGGCCATCGGCGCGCACCTCACCGATGAACACCGGCTTGTGCAGGTGATGGTTGCGTTCGTCCATCTTGACCTTGAAGCCACTGGGCGCATCGAAGGTCTGGCCGGCCATGGCCGCGATCACCTTGTCCGTCTCGGTGCTCTTGGCCTTTTCCACCGCCTGCTTCCACATGTGGATGCCGATGTAGGTGGCCTCCATCGGGTCGTTGGTGAGCGGCTTGTCCTTGTGCCCGGGGATATTTTTGGCCTTGGCGTACGCGGCCCACTTCTTGATGAAGGCGTCGTTGGTCGGGTTCTTGATCGACATGAAGTAGTTCCACGCCGCCAGATGGCCCACCAGCGGCTTGGTATCCACGCCGCGCAGCTCTTCCTCGCCGACGCTGAAGGCCACCACCGGCACGTCGGTGGCCTTCAGGCCCTGGTTGCCCAGCTCCTTGTAGAACGGCACGTTGGAGTCACCGTTGATGGTGGAGATGACGCAGGTTTTCTTGCCGGCCGAGGCAAACTGCTTGATCTTGGCGATGATGGTCTGGTAGTCGCTGTGACCAAACGGCGTGTACTCTTCCATGATGTCGGATTCAGGGATGCCCTTGGACTTCAGGAAGGCGCGCAGGATCTTGTTGGTGGTGCGGGGATAGACGTAGTCGGTGCCCAGCAGCACAAAGCGCTTGGCCGAGCCGCCATCCTTGCTCATCAAATACTCCACCGCCGGGATGGCCTGCTGGTTGGGTGCTGCGCCGGTATAAAAGACGTTTTTGCTCAGCTCCTCGCCCTCGTACTGCACCGGGTAGAACAGCAGGCCGTTGAGCTCCTCAAACACCGGCAAGACCGACTTGCGGCTGACGGACGTCCAGCAGCCAAACACCGCGGCCACCTTGTCCTGCGTCAGCAGCTGGCGGGCCTTTTCGGCAAACAGCGGCCAGTTGGACGCCGGATCGACGACCACCGGCTCGATCTTGCGCCCCAGCACGCCCCCGGCAGCGTTGATTTCCTCGATGGTCATCAGCGCGATGTCCTTGAGCACGGTCTCTGAGATGGCCATCGTGCCCGACAGCGAGTGCAGGATGCCAACCTTGATCGGGCCGGACTGGGCGCGCGCTGGCAGTGGACCGAAGGCCGCCACGGCGGCAGCCGCCGACAAAGCCTTGAGGGTGGTGCGACGTTGCATCATGATGGTTCTCCGCGAGGACAGGATGGACCTTGGTCGATGGACCCGGGGATCGGGCGCGGCGGCCACCCGCTGCCGCACTCCCCGGGGGACGATTCCATGCTAGGGAGAACCCGCAGGCCTGTCTGTACGCCAGATGGCGTACGCCCGGGCGGCTAGACGCCCGCGCCTGGACGCAGCTGCGGCACCCGCTGCAGCGCCAGCGCGGCGGCGGCGGTGCGTGTCTCGACGCCCAGCTTGGCGTGGATGCGCTCCAGGTGCTTTTTGACCGTGGCGGCACTGGCGCCGACGATGTCGGCAATGTCGCGGTTGATCTTGCCCTGCACCACCCAGTACAGCACCTCGGCCTCGCGCGCCGTCAGACCAAAGGTCTGCATCAGAGCCTCCAGCACGCTGGTGTCAGAGGTCTCCTGCATCACGATCAGCCAGTGCCCTCCTTCACTGTCGGCGCTGGTGTCGGCCGGATCGTCCACCGAGCGGTACAGGCGCAGCGTCAGCCGCCGCGTGCCTTGGGTCAGGGTCAGGCGCGGCGGCTCGGCCGGCGCCGGTTCGCTGCGGCACAGGTCCGGGCCATGGCGGCGCAGCCAGCGCAGCACCGGCTCGGGTGTCACCGGCGCTTCGGTACCGCAGTAGCGCCACAGCAGCTCGCGCGCCAGCGGGGTTTGCCACAGCAGCCGCCCGTCGCGCATGCGCACCGTGATGGTGGCAAAACCAAAGGCATCCAACGCGTTGCGCGCCTGCTGCTGCACCATCGAGCCCTGCCGAATCTGGCGCGAGGTGCGCAAATGCACCCCAATGCGGGCGATCACTTCTTGCGGCTTGACCGGTTTGGTGACGTAGTCCACCGCGCCGGCGGCCAGCCCTTCGATCAGGTGCTCGGTTTCGGTCAGCCCGGTCATGAACAGGATCGGGATGCTGGCCGTGCGCTCATCGGCCTTGAGCCGGCGCGCCACCTCAAACCCATCCATGCCGGGCATCAGCGCATCCAGCAGGATGACGTCTGGACGGGCCTGCCGCGCGCGCAGCAGCGCCGTCGGCCCATCGCTGGCCACCAGCACCGTGTAGCCGGTTTCATCCAACATGTCGTGCAGGGCGGCCAGGCTCTCGGGCACATCGTCCACGATCAGCACCAGCGGCCCAGCCTCAGCTTCCAGCACATGCGGTCGCATCGGATGCCTCCTTCAGCCATCGCTCCAGGGTCGCAAAATCCAGCGCACGCGCCAGCTGACGCACCTGGTCAGCCGCCGGCAGCGTCGGCGCCTCATCCAGCACACGCAGCACCCCGCGCGCATAGCCCAGGCGAACGCACTGCAACAGCGCGGCGCGCTGCTCGGCGGGCCATAGCTGCAACGCCGCCACGGGTGCGGCGGGCGACCCCGCGGCCAAGGCCGGCGGGGGTAGCGCCGCTGGGGGACCGGCCACCGCGGCGGGCGCGACCTCCGGCAGGTACAGGCGCAGCCGAAAGGTTGTGCCCCGCCCCACCGCGCTGTCCACGGTCAGTTCACCACCCATCAGCTGTGTCAACATGCGCGCGATCGTCAGCCCCAGGCCAGCGCCAGGGGCCAGGCTGCCTGCCGCCCCGCGCGCATAGGGTTCGAAGACGCGCTCCAACTCGGTCGGGCTCATCCCGGGGCCGGTGTCGGCCACCTCGATGGTGGCCAGCTCACACGTGTAGGCCAACCGCAGCGTCACCTCGCCGCTTGGGGTGTAGCGCACCGCGTTGCTCAGCAGGTTGAGCAGCACTTGTCGCAGCCGCGGCCCGTCGCAGCGCACCGCCGCCGGCCAGCGTGGCGGGCCGTGCAGCGCAAAGCCCAACCCCTTGGCGCGCGCCTGGGGGGCCAGCCAGGCGGCCACCTCCTCCAGCAGCGCGCGCAGATCGGTCGGGCGCACGTCCAGCGTGATGCGGCCCGCCTCGATGCGCGCCCAATCCAGGGTACCCTCGATCAGCGACAGCAGGTGCTCGCCGCCGCGCTGGATCATGGCCAGCGCGTGCGCCTGCCGCGCCGACAGCTGCGGCTCGCGCTGCAGGGCCTGCACGTACAGCATGATGGCCGACAGCGGGGTGCGCAGCTCGTGGCTGATGGCGCTTAAATAACGGGTCTTGGCGTCGTTGGCACGCTCGGCGGCGCGCTGCGCCGCCTCGGCGGCTTCGCGGGCGCGCTGCAGCTGGGCGTCGGTGCGGCGATGGGCGTCGATTTCCCGCAGCAGCAAGCGGGTGTAGCGGGTGGACTCCTGCTGTGCCACACGGCGTGCCCGCTGGGTCAGCACCAGCCACCAGGCCACCCCTGCGGCCACGGCCAGCGTCAGCACATAGACCTTGCGGTAGATCTCGGTGATCGGTTCGGTTGGCAGGCCAAGCTGCAGGGCGTGTCGCACGTCCTGCCGCGCCAGCAGGCCCAGCAGCGCCCCCCACACCAACGCAGTGGCCCCCAGCAGCAACAGGTAATGCACCAACCCCGCATCCACATACGGCTGCAGCCGCCGCGGCAGCCAGCGCCGCAGCCATGCGCGCAGCTGGGTTCCCAGGCGCGCGTGCGGCTTGCAGGCATCGCCGCAGCGGGCATCCAGCGTGCAGCACAGCGAGCAGATCCAGCCGCCATAGGCCGGGCAGCGTGCCATGTCCGGCCCCTCGTATTCACCCTGGCACACCACACAGCGCAGCACCAGCGCTGCGCCGCC
>JANWZF010000254.1 GCA_025054905.1 Tepidimonas sp. | reverse complement strand
GCGCGCGCCTCTTGCAGCGCTTCCTCGAAGCGCTCGTAGACCTGGAAGATTTCGCCGTGGATGTAGTTGTAGCCGACCGACGCACCAATGGCGTAGCCCGCAATCAGCATGCCTTCGATGACGATGTGCGGGTTGTGCATCAGGATGTCGCGGTCCTTGCACGTGCCGGGCTCGCCCTCATCGGAGTTGCACACCAGGTATTTCTGGCCCGGGAACTGGCGCGGCATGAAGCTCCACTTCAGCCCGGTCGGAAAGCCTGCACCACCGCGGCCGCGCAGGGCGCTGGTCTTGACTTCGGCGATCACCTCATCGGGCGTCATGCCCGGGCCGCCATCCTTGCCGAGGATTTTGCGCAGCGCCTGATAGCCGCCGCGCGCCTCGTAATCTTTCAATCGCCAGTTGGTGCCATCCAGTCCGGCGTAGATTTGCGGCTGGATGTGGCGCCCGTGGAAGCAGGTCTGCACCCCGGTGGCCTGAAACTGCTGGAGCAATTGCTCGACCTTCATGCCTGGTCCTCCGCCTGCGCCACCGCGCGCAGACCCTCGATGAGCTGATCGAGCCGCTCGGGCGTCATGAAGCTGCACATGTGGCGATCGTTCACCAGCAACACCGGTGCATCGGCACAGGCCCCCAGGCACTCGGACTGCTGCAGCGTGAAGCAGCCATCGGCGCTGGTGCCACCCGGCTCCACGCCCAACTTGTCGGCCAGGTAACGCAGCGTCTTGGTGCCATCGCGCAGCGCGCACGGCAGGTTGGTGCAGACGTTGAGCTTGAAGCGCCCGACCGGCTGCTGGTTGTACATGTTGTAGAACGTGGTGACCTCATGCACCGCCATCGGCGCCATGTCGAGGTACTGCGCCACGGCCAGCTCGGCCGCCGGGCTGACCCAGCCCTGCTCCTGCTGCACGATGGCCAGGCACGCCATCACGGCCGACTGTTTTTGCTCAGGCGGGTATTTGGCCACCTCGCGCGCAAAGCGCTGCAGCGTCGCCTCGGACAACGCCATCGGCTCGACGGGGCGGGTCTCGGTGCTCATCGGTCGATCTCCCCAAACACGATGTCCAGCGTGCCGATGATGGCCACCGCATCGGCCAGCATGTGCCCACGCGCCATTTCATCGAGGCACGACAGGTGGGCAAAACCAGGGGCGCGAATCTTGAGCCGGTACGGCTTGTTGGCACCGTCGCTGACGAGGTAGATCCCAAACTCGCCCTTCGGATGCTCCACCGCCGCATAGGCCTCACCCGCCGGCACGTGGAAACCCTCGGTGAACAGCTTGAAGTGGTGAATCAAGGCCTCCATGTCGGCCTTCATCGCCTCGCGCTTGGGCGGGGCGATCTTGAGGTTGTCGGTGATCACCGGACCGGGATGGGCGCGCAGCCAGTCCACACACTGCTTGATGATGCGGTTGGACTGGCGCATCTCTTCCATGCGCACCAGGTAACGGTCGTAGGTGTCACCGTTGCTGCCGACCGGAATGTCGAACTCCAGCCGATCGTAGACCTCATAGGGCTGCTTCTTGCGCAAATCCCACGGAATACCGGAACCACGCAGCATCGGGCCGGTCATGCCCATGGCCAGCGCTTTTTCCGGCGGCACCACACCAATGCCCACCGTGCGCTGCTTCCAGATGCGGTTGTCGGTCAGCAGCGTGTGGTATTCATCCAGATACTTCGGAAAGCGCTGCGTGAAATCCTCGATGAAGTCCAGCAGCGAACCCTGGCGGTTGCGGTTGAGCTCCTCGGTGGCGCGGGCGCTGCGCACGCGGCTGGGCTTGTGCTGCGGCATCGTGTCGGGCAGGTCGCGGTACACCCCACCCGGGCGGAAATACGCCGCGTGCATGCGCGCGCCCGAGACCGCCTCGTACATGTCGAACAGGTCTTCGCGCTCGCGGAAGCAGTACAGCAGGATCGTGGAGCTGCCGCAGTCGTTGCCGTGCGAGCCCAGCCACATCAGGTGGTTGAGCAGGCGCGTGATCTCGGC
>JANWZF010000092.1 GCA_025054905.1 Tepidimonas sp. | reverse complement strand
ATGCACATCACGGTGGCCATGGTGGTGGCCTACGCCGTCACCGGCAGCTGGCTGGCTGCGCTGACGCTGAGCCTGCTGGAGCCCACCGTGCAGGCGGTGGCGTATTTCTTCCACGAGCGTGCTTGGGCGCGGGTGCAGCAGCGCCCGGGCGTCGCGGGATCCACGCCGGTGCCCCCGCCATCGCTGTCGGCCACGGCACCTGGCGTCATCTGAGTTGGCGTCTGCCCGGACCCTCACCGTCGATTCAGCCCTCAATACGCCGTTGCGGCGCGCGCGGCCTGGTCGTAGCGGCCGCTGAGCTGGCGCAGCGTGCGGGCCACCTCTGCCAGCCGACGGTTTTCCTCGGGCTCGCCAGAAAAGCCCGGCATCAGACAGGCCTCGCGCACCGCGCGGTAGCGGTGGCACAGCGCGTAGCCGGCTTCAGTGGTGGCATAAAAGACTTCCTTGCCACGCTTGCTGCCGATCACCAGCCCCATACCCTGTAACTTGCGCACTGAGTACGAGACCACGTGCGCGTCTTCGATGTTGAGCACGAAGGCAATGTCCGACAGTCGCTTGGGACTGCGTCGGTGGTTGATATGGTGCAGCACCAGCACGTCGGTGGGCGTCATATCCTTGACGCCCGCAGCGCCCATGCAGCGGATCATCCAGCGTTGAAACGCATGGGCCGCGATGATCAGGCCGAACTCGAATTCGGACAGCTCGGGTGACTTGTCCGAAACCAAATGCGCGGAGGATACGATCGGACGGTCGGGGCTGGGCGGCTCGATGGATGCCTCAGGCAGGGGTGGCTGGGGATCGATGGGGCGTACAGCATGGCGGTGGCGGCGTGGCGACATGGATGTATTGTGCCCGGCACGGCGTCATTCGGAGGGTCGTCGAGGGAACAACCATGACGCCATCATATGGATGAAACGTTGACGTTTTATCGATGTGATGTTACCGTTTCATCGCCCGCCCATGGTTAAGGCGAGCCACGTGGTCACCGTTGTCCTCGTTACCCTAGGAGAGAGTCCGATGCGCGCCACCCTAGCCACCTTCGCCACTGCCGCCACGCTGGCACTGGCCCACGCCACCGCCGCCGCCCAAAGCGCCAAGTGGGACATGCCCACCGCTTACCCGGCAGGAAACTTCCACACCGCCAACATCCTGATCTTTGCCAAGGACGTCGAACGCGCCAGCGGCGGCAAACTCTCGATCACCGTGCACGAAAACGGCTCGCTGTTCAAGGCTCCCGAAATCAAGCGTGCCGTGCAAAGCGGTCAGGCGCAGATCGGCGAGGTGCTGATTTCCAACTTCTCCAACGAGAACCCGCTGTTTGGCATCGACTCGATTCCGTTTCTGGCCACCAGCTACGGCGACGCCCGCAAGCTGTGGCAGGCGTCACGCCCGGCTATCGAAGCGGCGTTGGACAAGCAAGGCTTGAAGGTGCTGTATGCGGTGCCGTGGCCGCCGCAGGGCATCTTCAGCGCCAAGCCGATCGAGTCGGTGGCCGATCTCAAGGGAGTCAAATGGCGCGCCTACAACCCCAACACCAGTCGCATCGCCCAGCTGGTGGGGGCGCAGCCGGTGACAATCCAGGCCGCCGAGCTGACGCAGGCACTGGCCACCGGCGCCGTCAACGCGTTCATGACCTCTGGTGCCACCGGCTACGACAGCAAGGTGTGGGAACAGATCAAGTATTACTACGACGTGGCGGCCTGGCTGCCGAAAAATGTGGTGATTGTCTCCAAGCGCGCCTTCGACGCGCTGGACAAGCCCACGCAGCAAGCGCTGCTGAAGGCCGCTGCCGACGCCGAGGCACGTGGCTGGCGCGAGAGCGAGGACAAGACC
>JANWZF010000130.1 GCA_025054905.1 Tepidimonas sp. | reverse complement strand
ACGGTGGGCAGGCTTATCTCGAGGTGGGCAAACCCAACAACGGCGGCACCAAGATCTTTTCGGTCAGCGGCGACGTCGAGCGCCCCGGCAACTATGAAATCCCGATGGGCACGCCGTTTGCCAAGCTGCTGGAGCTGGCCGGCGGCGTGCGTGGCGGGCGCAAGCTCAAGGCGGTGATCCCGGGCGGCTCCTCAGCCCCGGTGCTGCCGGCCGAGATCATGATGGACCTGACGATGGACTACGACAGCATCGCCAAAGCCGGCTCGATGCTGGGGTCCGGTGCGGTCATCGTGATGGACGAGACGCGCTGCATGGTCAAGTCGCTGCAGCGGCTCAGCTACTTTTACATGCACGAATCGTGCGGCCAGTGCACGCCATGCCGGGAGGGCACCGGCTGGCTGTGGCGTGTCGTCGATCGCATCGAGCGCGGCCTGGGCCGTCCGCAGGACCTGGAGCTGCTGGACAACGTGGCTGACAACATCATGGGCCGCACGATCTGTGCGTTGGGCGATGCGGCGGCCATGCCGGTGCGGGGGATGATCAAGCACTTCCGCCACGAATTCGAATACCACGTCGAACACAAGACCTGCATGGTCCCGGCGTATGTCTGAGGGAAGCCCCACCATGGTGGAAATCGAACTCGACGGCAAGAAGGTGGAGGTGCCACCCGGCAGCATGGTCATGCATGCGGCCGAAAAAGCCGGCATCTACATTCCGCACTTCTGCTACCACAAAAAGTTGTCCATCGCGGCCAACTGCCGCATGTGCCTGGTCGACGTGGAGAAAGCGCCCAAGCCGATGCCGGCGTGCGCCACGCCGGTGACGATGGGCATGGTGGTGCGCACCAAGAGCGACAAGGCCATCAAGGCGCAAAAGGCCGTGATGGAATTCCTGCTGATCAACCACCCGCTGGACTGCCCGATCTGCGACCAGGGCGGCGAGTGCCAGCTGCAGGACCTCGCGGTGGGCTATGGCGGCACGCGCTCGCGTTACGAGGAGGAAAAGCGCGTCGTCTTCCACAAAAACGTCGGGCCGCTGATCTCGATGGAGGAGATGAGCCGCTGCATCCACTGCACCCGCTGCGTGCGCTTCGGGCAGGAGATTGCCGGCGTCATGGAGCTGGGCATGAGCCACCGCGGCGAGCACTCCGAGATCGAGACCTTCGTCGGCGCGACGGTGGACTCCGAACTGTCGGGCAACATGATCGACCTATGCCCGGTGGGGGCGCTGACCAGCAAGCCGTTCCGCTACGCTGCGCGCACCTGGGAGCTGGCGCGGCGCAAGAGCATCAGTCCGCACGACGGCACCGGGGCCAACCTGGTGGTGCAGGTCAAGGGCGACCGTGTGCTGCGCGTGGTGCCGTACGAGAACGAAGCGGTCAACGAGTGCTGGATCGCCGACCGCGACCGCTTCAGCTACGAGGCGCTCAACAGCCCGGACCGGCTGACGCAGCCGATGATCAAGCAGGCCGGGCAGTGGCACACGGTGGACTGGAAGACGGCGTTGGAGTTCGTGGCCAACGGTCTGAAGGGCGTGTGCGAGCAGCACGGTGCGGGCGCCATCGGGCTGCTGGCCAGCCCGCACGCCACCGTCGAAGAACTGGCCTTGGCGCGCGCGCTGATGCAGGGGCTGGGCAGCCCCAACCTTGACCACCGGCTGCGCAGCCATGCCTTTGATCACGCGGCGCCTGCAGGCAAGGCACGCTGGCTGGGATTGCCGATTGCCGAGCTGTCGATGCTGGAGCGGGTGTTGGTCGTCGGATCCAACCTGCGCAAGGATCATCCGCTGATGGCGCAGCGCCTGCGCCAGGCGGTGCGCAAGGCCGCCCAGGTCTGCGCGCTGGTGTCGCAGCGCCCGGACTGGGCCATGCCGCTGCACGCGGTGTTGCAGGCGAGCGCGCGTGATTGGGCCGCGGCGCTGGCGCGCGTGGCGGTGGCCGTGGCCGAGCTGCGCGGCATCGCCGGCCCGGCCGGCACCGAAGGCGTGCAAGCCGACGAGACGGCGCGCGCCATCGCCCGCTCGCTGCTGGGCGGGCAGCGCAAGGCGGTGCTGCTGGGCAACGCTGCGGCGCACCACGAGCGCGCCGCCAGCCTGCTGGCCTTGGCGCAGTGGATCGCGCAACAGACAGGGGCGGCCTGGGGTTACCTGACCGAGGCGGCCAACACCGTGGGGGCGCAGCTGGTGGGCGTGTTGCCCGGGCCCGCAGGGCTGCATGCGCAGCAGATGCTCGCCAGCGGGGCGCTGAAAGCCGCGCTGCTGCTGGGCGTGGAGCCGGGACCCGATACCGCGGCCGATGGCAGCGCACTGCGCCAGGCCGAGCTGGTCGTGACGCTGAGTCCCTTCAAAACCAACCTCGAGCTCAGCGACGTGCTGCTGCCGGTGGCGCCGTTTACCGAGACCTCGGGTTCCTTCGTCAACGCCGAAGGGCGGCTGCAGAGCTTCCAGGCCGTGGTCAGGCCGCTGGGGGAGACACGCCCAGCCTGGAAAGTGCTGCGGGTGTTGGGCAATCTGTTGGGTCTGTCCGGTTTTGAGGCCAACACGTCGCAGGACGTGCTGGCCGCCGTGTTGCCCGGCGTGGCCGACGGCGCCTTCGTGCCTGCAGCGCGGCTGGACAACACCATCGATGCAGCCATTGACCTGACCCCGGCGGGGCGCGCGCCGTGCGTGGCGTCGATCTACCAGCTCGATGCGCTGGTGCGCCGCGCGCCGGCGTTGCAAGCCACGGCGGATGCCCGTGCCGAGCGCGTGGCCCGTGAACAAGGAGTGTGCGCATGATCGACGCCATCTACCAGGGTGGCCTGGGGCTGAGCGATGCGGCCTGGTGGACGCAGGCCGGCTGGCCGGTCATCTGGATCCTGCTGAAAATCACTGTCTTGCTCGTGCCGCTGATGCTGCTGGTGGCCTACCTCACGTGGTGGGAACGGCGGTTGCTCGGCTTCATGCAGGTGCGTCTAGGGCCCAACCGGGTCGGTCCGTTCGGGCTGTTGCAGCCGATCGCCGATGCCCTCAAGCTGCTGACCAAGGAGCTGATCCGTCCGACGGCGGCCAATGGTGGGCTGTTTCGCCTGGGGCCGGTGCTGGCGATCATGCCAGCGCTGGCGGCGTGGGTGGCCGTGCCCTTTGGGCCCGATGTGGTGCTGGCCAACGTCAACGCCGGGTTGCTCGTGATTCTGGCCATCACCTCCATCGAGGTTTACGGCATCATCATCGCCGGCTGGGCGTCCAACTCCAAGTACGCCTTTCTGGGCGCCCTGCGCGCTTCGGCGCAGATGGTCAGCTACGAGATCGCCATCGGCTTTTGCTTCCTGGTGGTCGTGATGACCGCCGGCAGCCTCAACCTGGCCGAGATCGTGGCGTCGCAGTCGCGCGGCGTCGCCGCCGACATGGGGCTGAACTTCCTGTCATGGAACTGGCTGCCGCTGCTGCCGATTTTCATGGTGTATCTGATTTCGGCCGTGGCCGAGACCAACCGCCATCCCTTCGACGTCGTCGAGGGGGAAGCGGAGATCGTCGCCGGGCACATGGTCGAGTACTCCGGCATGGGCTTTGCGATCTTCTTCCTGGCCGAGTACGCCAGCATGTGGCTGGTGTCGATCCTGGCGGTGCTGATGTTCCTGGGTGGATGGCTGCCGCCGATCGACAGCGAGCTGTTCAACGCCGTCCCGGGCTGGGTCTGGCTGGGGCTGAAGACCGCCATCGTCGTCTCGATGTTCATCTGGATCCGCGCCACGTTCCCGCGCTTTCGCTACGACCAGATCATGCGTCTGGGCTGGAAGATCTTCATTCCGGTCACGCTGGTGTGGCTGCTGCTGGTCGGCGCGGTGATGCAAACGCCGTGGAATCCGTGGAAGTGAAGGAGGCACGCCGTATGTCCGCCACCGCCGTCGCGCCGTTCTCGCTGAAGGATTTTTTCAAGAGCTTTTTGCTGCTGGAGCTGTTCAAGGGCATGGCCCTGACCGGGCGCTATGCGCTGCGCCCGAAGGTCACGCTGCAGTACCCGGAGGAAAAGACGCCGCTGTCGCCGCGCTTTCGTGGTCTGCACGCGCAGCGCCGCTACCCCAACGGCGAGGAGCGCTGCATCGCCTGCAAGCTGTGCGAGGCGGTTTGTCCGGCCATGGCCATCACGATCGAATCGGCGCAGCGCGAAGACGGCACCCGCCGCACGACGCGCTACGACATCGACCTGACCAAGTGCATCTTTTGCGGCTTCTGCGAGGAAGCCTGTCCGGTGGATGCGATCGTCGAGACGCACATCTTCGAATACCACGGCGAAAAGCGCGGCGATCTGTATTTCACCAAGGAGATGCTGCTGGCGGTGGGCGATCGCTACGAAAAAGAAATCGCCGCGGCCAAGGCGGCCGACGCCAAGTATCGCTGATCAGGAGGGGGCCGCTGGACCGGCACGCACAACCATGGATTTCGTTGCAGGATTTTTCTACGTTTTCTCGGCGGTGCTGCTGCTGGCGGCCTGGCGCGTCATCACGGCGCGCAACCCCGTGCACGCGGTGCTGTATCTGATGCTGGCCTTTTCGCAGGCCGCCGCGCTGTGGCTGCTGCTGAAGGCCGAGTTCCTCGGCATCGCGCTGGTGCTCGTTTATCTGGGCGCGGTGATGGTGCTGTTCCTGTTCGTCGTGATGATGCTCGACATCAACGTCGATGCGCTGCGCGCCGGTTTCTGGAAGCATCTGCCGCTGGCGCTGATCCTAGGGGCGGTGGTCAGTGCGGAGCTGATCGCGGTGGTGTGGGCCGGCTTTCCGACCGCCACCGTCGATGCCGCGGTGGCCGCGCGCGCGATGCATGCGCCGGATCACAACAACACCTATGAGCTCGGCCGTCTGCTGTTTGCGGACTATCTCTATCCGGTGCAGGCTGCGGCCGTCATCCTGCTGGTGGCGATGGTGGCGGCCATTGCCCTGACCCTGCGCGGGCGTAAGGACACCAAGACCATCGATCCCGGTGTGCAGGTACGCGTCAAGGCGGCGCAGCGCCTGCGGGTGCTGCCGGTGCCGCCGGCGCGTGTGGCTGCCCCGCAGCAGGAGGAGGAGCGCGCATGAACACGCTGGGCAGCCTTGGGGTGGGGCACTTTCTGTCGGTCGGCGCGATCCTGTTCGCGCTGTCGGTGGTGGGCATCTTCCTCAATCGCAAAAACCTGATCGTGCTGCTGATGGCCATCGAGCTGATGCTGCTGGCCGTCAACCTCAATTTCGTGGCCTTTGCGCATTACCTGGGCGATCTGCACGGGCAGGTGTTCGTGTTCTTCATCCTGACCGTGGCAGCGGCGGAGTCGGCCATCGGCCTGGCGATCCTGGTGCTGCTGTTCCGCAACAAGTCGTCCATCGACGTCGAG
>JANWZF010000099.1 GCA_025054905.1 Tepidimonas sp. | reverse complement strand
CGACTCGTCTGGGCCGGGGTGGGCGCACGACGATGCCGGGGACCGCTTCAGCCCTGGGTTGTGATCGTCGTTGGGAGGGAGATGGCGCGCACGACCCCACGACCCGCCGCCAAGGGGGCGGGTGGGTGCCACACGGAGCGAGTAACAGCGGCCATCCGGGACATTCTAGCCGAAGGGTCTTGCGCCCCACTGACAGACCCAGGCCCGGTGGATGACCCTCAGCCCAGCGCACGCACCACCGCATCGCCCATCGCAGCGGTGCCGACCACCGTGCAGCCCTCATGGGCGATATCGGCGGTGCGCAGCCCCTGCGCCAGCACCTTCTGCACCGCGGCTTCGATGCGGCGGGCTGCCTCGGGTTGCTTCAGCGAGAAGCGCAGCATCATCGCCGCGCTCAGGATCGTGGCCAGCGGGTTGGCGATGCCCCGCCCGGCGATGTCCGGGGCGCTGCCGTGGCTGGGTTCGTACAGGCCCTGGCCGCGCTCGTTCAGGCTGGCCGACGGCAGCATGCCGATCGAGCCGGTCAGCATCGCCGCTTCGTCCGACAGAATGTCGCCGAACATGTTGCCGGTGACCACGACGTCGAACTTCTTGGGGGCCTTGACCAGCTGCATCGCCGCGTTGTCGACGTACATGTGCTCCAGCTCGACGTCGGGGTAGTCGCGGTGCACCTCGGTGACGACGTCTTTCCAGAACTGGAACGTCTCCAGCACGTTGGCCTTGTCCACGCTGGTGACTTTGCGGCGCCGCTGGCGCGCGGCCTCAAACGCCACGCGCGCGATGCGCTCGATCTCCGGGCGGCTGTAACGCATCGTGTCGAACGCTTCGTCCGCCCCGGCAAAGGGCCCGTCCGGCGCCGTGCGCCGCCCGCGCGGCTGGCCGAAGTAGATGTCCCCGGTCAGCTCGCGGATGATCAGGATGTCCAGCCCCTGCACCAGCTCGGGCTTGAGGCTGGAGGCATGCGTCAGCTCGGGATAGCAGATCGCGGGCCGGAAGTTGGCAAACAGCCCCAGCGCCTTGCGCAGGCCCAAAATGGCCTGCTCGGGCCGCAGTGGGCGCGGCAGCGTGTCGTATTTCCAGTCGCCCACGGCGCCAAACAGCACCGCATCGGCCTGCTGCGCGAGTTTGAGCGTGGCTTCAGGCAGCGGGTGACCGGCTGCTTCATAAGCGGCACCGCCCACCGGGGCGGTCTCCATCTCCAGCGGCAGGGCCAGGGCCCGCAGCACCTTGACGGCTTCGGCGACGATTTCGGGCCCGATGCCGTCCCCGGGCAGAATGGCAATCTTCATGGAGGTTCTGGTTCAAGGAGGCGGGCGCAGCCGACTGGAAGCGTCCTGCGCCTGGGATCGGTGGGGAACTCAGCCGACGAAAGTGCGCGCCAGCCACGGAAAGCGCGCCAGCCGTTCGGCCTCAAAGGCGCGGATCTTGTCGGCGTGACGCAGCGTCAGGCCGATGTCGTCCAGTCCGTTGAGCAGGCAGTAGCGGCGAAACGGCTGCACTTCAAACTCGATTTCGGCTCCGTCGGGCTGCACGATGACCTGGCGCTGCAGATCGATCGTCAGCGCATAGCCGGGGAAAGCGTAGACGTCGTGGAACAGACGGTCGACCGTGGCTTCAGGCAGCACGATCGGCAACAGACCATTCTTGAAGCAGTTGTTGAAGAAGATGTCGGCAAAGCTCGGGGCGATCAGCGCCCGAAAGCCGTATTGCTGGATCGCCCACGGGGCGTGCTCGCGGCTGGAGCCGCAGCCAAAGTTTTTGCGCGCCAGCAGGATGCTGGCGCCCTGGTAGCGCGGCTGGTTGAGCACGAAATCCGGGTTGGGCTGGCGCGTGGCGGGATCTTTGCCGGGCCAGCCGGGGTCCAGGTAGCGCCATTCGTCGAACAGGTGCGGCCCAAAGCCGCTTTTGTGGATCGACTTCAGGAACTGCTTGGGGATGATCGCGTCGGTGTCGACGTTTTCGCGGTCGATGGGAGCCACCAGGCCCCGGTGCACGGTGAATCGTTCCATCACTTCTTGGCCGCGTCCTGCAGGACCTGGCCACCCTTTTGGATATCTTTGCCCAGGCCAGCCACGGTGTTGCAGCCAGCCAGCACGAGCCCCAGCACGACAAGGGTCATACCGAGCAGACGTCGCATGCTTGCATCTCCTTGTACAGGCAGGCGTCAGGCCAACGTGCGGACGTCGACGAAGTGGCCGTGGATGGCCGCTGCCGCCGCCATGGCCGGGCTGACCAGGTGGGTGCGTCCACCGGCCCCCTGACGCCCTTCGAAATTGCGGTTGCTGGTGGAGGCGCAGCGCTCGCCCGGCTCCAGCCGGTCCGCATTCATCGCCAGGCACATCGAGCAGCCTGGCTCACGCCATTCGAAGCCGGCGGCCCGGAAAATCTCGTGCAGCCCTTCGGCCTCGGCTGCGGCCTTGACCTGCCCGGAGCCGGGCACCACCAAGGCCTGACGCACGTTGCGCGCCACCCGTTGGCCGAGTTTTTGCACCACCGCGGCCGCTTCACGCAGATCCTCCAGCCGGCTGTTGGTGCACGAGCCGATGAACACCTTGTCCACCGTGATGTCGGTGATGGGCCTGCCCGGTGTCAGCGCCATGTATTGCAGCGCACGCTCCATCGCGGAGCGCTTGACCGGGTCTTTTTCGCGTTCGGGATCGGGCACGCGCTCGGTAACCGGCACCACCATTTCGGGCGAGGTCCCCCACGTGACCTGCGGCAGGATGCTGCTGGCGTCCAGTTCCACCACGGCGTCCCAGTGGGCATCGGGGTCGGAGTGCAGGGTGCGCCAATGGGCCAGCGCCATGTCCCACTCGGCCCCTTGGGGGGCCAGCGGACGGCCGCGCACGTACTCGAACGTCTTGTCGTCGGGGGCCACCAGGCCGGCGCGCGCACCGGCTTCGATGGCCATGTTGCACACCGTCATGCGCCCTTCCATGCTCAGCGCGCGGATGGCGCTGCCGGCGAACTCGATCGTGTAGCCGGTGCCGCCGGCGGTGCCAATGCGGCCGATGATGGCCAGCACGATGTCCTTGGCCGAACAGCCGCGCGGGAGTTGCCCCTCCACGCGGATCAGCATGTTCTTGGCCTTTTTGGCCAGCAGGGTCTGCGTGGCCAGCACGTGTTCGACCTCGCTGGTGCCGATGCCGTGGGCCAGCGCGCCGAAAGCCCCATGGGTGCTGGTGTGGCTGTCGCCACAGACCACCGTCATGCCCGGCAGGGTGGCGCCGTTTTCCGGGCCGATCACGTGCACGATGCCCTGCCGCTTGCTCAGGAACGGAAAGTACGCCGCGGCGCCGAATTCGCGGATGTTGGCGTCCAGCGTGATGATCTGTTCCTTGCTGATCGGGTCGGCGATGCCGTCGTAGCCCAGTTCCCAGCCGGTCGTGGGGGTGTTGTGGTCGGCGGTGGCCACAATCGACGAGACGCGCCAGGGTTTGCGCCCCGCCAGGCGCAGGCCCTCAAAGGCCTGCGGACTGGTGACCTCGTGCACCAGGTGGCGGTCGATGTAGAGGATGGCGGTGCCGTCCTCCTCGGTGTGGACGACGTGCTCGTCCCAGATCTTGTCGTACAGCGTGCGGCCCATGATGTGGCAGAGGATGCGGCCAAAAAATCGGCCTACGATTGTAGGCCGATTGTGGTGTGCGGCGGGCCCCCACGGCCGCGCAGGCCTGGGAGCGGCGGGGGTTTAGCGTTGCTCGATCGGCTTGACGTCGCGCCGCGCAGCCCCGGTGAAAAGCTGGCGCGGACGGCCGATCTTGTACTCGGGGTCGGCCAACATTTCGTTGAGCTGGGCGATCCAGCCCACCGTGCGCGCCAGCGCAAAGATGCCGGTGAAGAGGCTGACCGGAATGCCGATGGCACGCTGCACGATGCCGGAGTAGAAGTCCACGTTGGGGTAGAGCTTGCGCTGTACGAAGTAGTCGTCTTCCAGCGCGATCTGCTCCAGCTTGCGCGCCAGCGCAAACAGCGGGTCGTTTTCCAGCCCCAGCTCGCCCAGCACCTCGTGGCAGGTTTCCTGCATCAGCTTGGCGCGTGGGTCGTAGTTCTTGTAGACGCGGTGGCCAAAGCCCATCAGGCGCACGCCAGAGGACTTGTCCTTGACCTTGGCGATGAACTCGCCGATCTTGGCCACGCCGCCCATGGCCTGGATTTCCTCCAGCATGTTCAGGCACGCCTCGTTGGCGCCACCGTGCGCCGGCCCCCACAGACAGGCCACCCCGGCGGCAATGGCCGCAAACGGGTTCGTGCCGGAGCTGCCGCACAGCCGCACCGTCGAAGTGGAGGCGTTTTGCTCGTGGTCGGCGTGCAGGATGAAGATGCGGTCCATCGCGCGCTCGAGCACCGGGTTGACCGTGTAGTCCTCGCACGGCGTGGCAAACATCATGCGCAGGAAGTTGCCGGCGTAGCTGAGGTCGTTGCGCGGATAGATGTAAGGCTGGCCGATGCCGTACTTGTAGGCCATCGCCACCAGCGTGGGCATCTTGGCGATCAGGCGGATGGCGGCGATTTCGCGGTGCTCGGGGTTGTTGATGTCGGTGCTGTCGTGGTAGAAGGCCGACATCGCACCGACCAGGCCGGTCAGCACGGCCATCGGGTGCGCGTCGCGGCGAAAGCCGCGCAGGAAGAACTGCATCTGCTCATGCACCATCGTGTGCAGCGTGACGCGACGCGTGAATTCGGCCTTCTGCTGCGCGTTGGGCAGCTCACCATACAGCAGCAGGTAGCAGGTCTCCATGTAGTCGCACTGCGTGGCCAGCTGCTCGATCGGGTAGCCACGGTACAGCAGTTCGCCCTTGTCGCCATCGATGTAGGTGATGGAGGACTGGCACGACGCCGTGGACAGAAAGCCCGGGTCGTAAGTGAACATGCCGGTCTGGGCGTAGAGCTTGCGAATGTCGATGACGTCCGGGCCGATGGTGCCGGAGTAGATCGGCAGCTCAACGCTGGGAGCGCCATTGGAGAACGACAGGGTGGCCT
>JANWZF010000090.1 GCA_025054905.1 Tepidimonas sp. | reverse complement strand
GTGTCGTCCCAGACGGCCGGAGCCGCAACGGGCATGGCCCGCGCCCCGCCGCGCCAGACCGCCACCGCTTCGCTGAGGCGCTCGGCCTGCTGATGCAGGCTGCGCGCCGCTGCGGCCATCTCCTCCACCAGCGCGGCGTTGGCCTGTGTGTTTTGGTCCAGCTGCGCCACCGCCTCGCCGACCTGCGCCACACCGCTGGACTGCTCGGCGCTGGCGGACGAAATTTCATTGACCAACTGTGTGACCTGGCGCACCTGCGCAACGATTTCACCCATGCGCACGCCAGCCTGCCCGACCAGCTCGGCCCCGCCGCGCACCTCGGCCACGCTGCTCTGGATGAGCCCTTTGATCTCCTTGGCCGCATCGGCGCTGCGCTGCGCGAGCTGGCGCACTTCGCCGGCCACCACCGCAAAGCCGCGGCCCGCCTCTCCGGCGCGGGCGGCTTCCACCGCCGCGTTGAGCGCCAGGATGTTGGTCTGAAACGCGATGCTGTCGATGACCGCGACGATCTGCTCGATGCGCTGCGAGCTGGCGGTGATGCGCTCCATCGTGCGCACCACTTCCTGCACCACCTGGCCGCCGGCGGCAGCCACGTCGCTGGCGCTGGTGGCCAGGCGGCTGGCCTGCTGCGCGCTGTCGGCGTTGTGCTTGACGGTGGCGGTCAGCTCTTCCATCGACGCGGCGGTCTGCTCCAGGCTGGCGGCGTTGCTTTCGGTGCGCACCGACAGGTCCTCGTTGCCCTGCGCAATCTGTTCGGCCACGGTGCTGACGCCGCTGACCTGCTGCGCGACATCGTCCACCAACGCGCGCAGGTTGAGCCCCGCCTGGTTGATCGCACGCAGCACCATGCCGATGTCATCCACGCGGTTGAGGTTGAGGTTTTCGCCTGGCGAGCCGCTGGCCACGGCCTGCGCCTGGCGGCGCATCGCACGCAGCGGCACCACAATCTGGCGCGTCAAAAAGACGTCGGCCAGCGCCGCCGCCAGCAGCGCCGCCAACGCCACGGCGCCTTCGGCCAACCAGGACCCGTCCAGCGCCGCCATCACCGCCCCCACCGTGACCGGCAGCATCGCCGTGCCCCACACCGCCAGCCGGATGCGGGCGGCCGTCGAGCTGCGCTGCAGCACGCTGCGCCAGGCCTGCCAGCCGGTGCGCACCACCAGCCCCTTGTGGAAGGCCAGCCCCTGCGCGCGCCCTTCGCGAAAGCGCCGGTACAGCGCCTCGGCGGCGTCGATCTCGGCGCGCGTCGGCGCCGTGCGCACCGACAGGTAGCCAACCAGCTGGCCGTCGCGCACCATCGGGGTGGCGTTGGCGCGCACCCAGTAGTGGTCGCCGTCCTTGCGCCGGTTTTTCACCAGCGCGGTCCAGGACTCGCCCCCCTTGATCGTCGCCCACATGTCGGCAAAGGCCTGCGGCGGCATGTCCGGGTGGCGCACGATGTTGTGCGGCTGGCCGGTGAGTTCGGCCACATCAAAGCCACTGATGGCCACGAAGGCCGAATTGGCGTACGTGATGCGCCCTTTCGGATCGGTGGTGGACAGCAGCGTCTGCCGGCCATCGAATGGAAATTCACGCTGGGTGACAGGTTGGTTGATGCGCATCGTGGAGCTCCTGAACGGGCCCGGCCTCCCTTGCGGTCAAGAGTCCAAGAATCCACACGCCGCGTCCTTCGGTCAACTGTCCGTGGGGCAAAAAGCCACTCCAAGGCCGCGCTTGGGTGACAAAAGTCACGCTTGAATACGAAGGCAAGCTCAAATCCCGCCCTGCAGCGCCAGCTCGCTGCTGTCACCGTCGCGCAGCGTACCCCCCCCCCCCGGGTTTTCCCGAGGTCCGGCACCGGGCCGTGCCACGCCAGCCGCCGCCGACCCAGGCGTTGCAGCCAGCCTTCGTATTCCAGCCGCGCCAGCATGCGCGAAGTGGTCTCCGGCGCGCAACCGCACAGCTCGGCCAGGTCGTCGCGCGTCGGCAGCGTCAGCTCCCGTGTGCCAAGTTCGCGCGCCAGCAACTGCAGCGTGGCGGCCACGCGCGACAGCGCATCGGGCAAACGCGCCACCGCAGCCCAGTCGGCCAGGGTTTCGGTAACGCGCAGCTGATGGCGCACCAGCCAGCTGCCCACCTGCGGCGAACGCTGCGCGGCAGTGCGCACCAGCTCCAGCGGCAGCTCGCACACACGCGTCGGGGCCACCGCCCGTGCGTCCGCGCCGGGCTGCTCGGCCACCAACGCGCGCAGACTGAGCACATGGCCGCTGCCCAGCATACCGATGGCCCGCGCCCCACCAACGCCGGGGTTGCGCCGCAACAGCAGCGCCCCGACCTTGACCACATGCAGCTGCCGGGTCGGCACCCCCTGCGCCAGCAAGGCCTCGTCCGACGCGAGGCGGCGTTCGCGCACGGTTGCCTCGTCCATGCCCGGTTGCTGCAGCAGCGGACACAAGGCGCACCATGGCCGGGTGACGCATTCGGCGCAGGGCGAGGTCATCGGCATGGTCGTCGTTACCGGTACAGCGGTGGGGCCCCCGGGGGGCGGGTCTTGAACCGCCGGTGCAGCCAATGGTACTGGCTGGGGTCGGATTCGACCCAGCGCTGCAGCTCGGCGTTCATGCGCGCTGCATCGGCGTGCTCATCGCCGCTGGGGTAGCCGGACCAGGCAGGCAACACCTGCACCGTATAGCCGCGCGCATCCAGCCGCCCGAGCACCGGCACCACCGGCGCGCCACCCAACGCTGCCAGCCGCGCCAGCGAGGTGACGGTGGCGGCCGGCACGCCAAAAAACGGCACGAACACCGCCCCTTGCGCACCCAGGTCCATGTCCGGCAGCAGGTACACGGCGCGCCCTTCGCGCAGCGCACGCACCAGTCCGCGCAGGCCCTCACGCCGCGCCACCGTTAGCGGCCGGCCAAAGCGCTGCCGCCCGCGGCGCACCCATGCATCCAGCCACGGGCGGGTCTGGGCTGCGTACATGCCAGCCCACGGTCGATCCAGGGCCTGCGTCAGCCGCGTCCAGGCGGCATCCAGCCCCATGAAGTGCGGCGCAAACACCAGCACCGGCCCGGGCTGCTGCAGCGCGGCCAGATCCCCTTGCAGGCGCACGCGCTGCGCCACCACCGTCGCGGGCGCGTGCCACAGCCAGATGCGATCCAACAACGCCTGCCCGACATGCACGAACGTGCGCCAGGCCCAGCCCCAGTGCCGCCACGCAGGTACGCCGGCAAAACACAGCCCCAGGTTGCGCAGCACGACGCGGCGCCTTGCGCGCGCCGCCACAAACAGTCCGGCCCCCAGCACCGCGCCGGCCGCACGCAGCAGCGGCAGCGGCAGGCGTGCCAGCAGGCGCAGCCAGCGCGGCCCTGGCTCGGCAGCAGGTACGGTGTCGGCGGTCATCGCAGCCCGCGATGATAGCGAGACCGCCCCCGGCCGCCGGCACCGCCGCACCCACGCGGTAGCACCAGCCCGTGTGGGGCGGGTCTGGCAGCCTCACTCAGAGGCCGTCCGGTGCGTCGAGCCGGATCCAGGTCGTTTTCAGCTCGGTGTACTTGTCCAGCGCGTGCAGCGATTTGTCGCGCCCGATACCGCTTTGTCGAAAGCCGCCAAACGGCACCGTGATGTCGTCCTCATCGTACTGGTTGACGTGCACGGTACCCGCGCGCAGGGCGCGCGCCACCGCGTGCGCCTTGTTCAGGTCGCGCGTCCACACCGCGGCCTGCAGGCCGTAGATCGAGTCGTTGGCCTGGCGCACCGCCTCGGCCGCGTCGGTAAACGGGATGATCGACAGCACCGGCCCGAAGATTTCCTCGCGCGCAATCGTCATGTCGTTGCGCACGCCGTCGAATACGGTGGGCTGTACATAGTAGCCGCCGGGCACGGGCTGCACCGCCTGCCCCCCCGCCAGCAGGCGCGCCCCCTCGGCCTGGCCCTGCTCGATGTAGCGCAGCACGGTGTCGAGCTGGATGCGGTCGACGATGGCCCCCATCACGGTGGAGGGCTGACGCGGATCGGCCGGCTGGTAGCGCGGCAGCAGCGCCAGCGCACGCTCGACAAAGGCGTCCTTGATCGAGGCCTCGACGAACAGGCGCGACGGGGCGTTGCAGCTTTCGCCCTGGTTGAACATCACGCTGCCCACGGCGGCCTGCACCGCCCGCTCCAGATCCGGGCAGTCGGCAAACACCAGGTTGGGCGATTTGCCGCCCAGCTCGGTCCAGGCGCGCTTGAGGTTGCTCTGGCCGGCCATCACATGAATCTGCTTGCCCACGCGCGTGCTGCCGGTGAAGGCGATGCCGTCGACGTCCATGTGCAGCGCCAGCGCGCTGCCGGCCTCCGGGCCAAAGCCCGGCACCACGTTGAGCACCCCGGGCGGCAACCCGGCCTGCAGCGCCAGCTCCGCCAGACGCAGGGCGCTGTAGGGGGATTTTTCGCTCGGCTTGAGCACCACCGAATTGCCCGCTGCCAGCGCCGGGGCCACCTTCCAGCAGGCCATCAGCAACGGGTAATTCCACGGCACGATGGCGCCGACCACCCCCAGCGGCTCGCGCGTGATGAGCGCCAACGCCGTGCGCGGGGTCGGCGCGATTTCGTCGTAGACCTTGTCGATGGCCTCGCCGTACCAGCGCACGCAGTTGGCGGCGCTGGCCACATCCACACTGCGGGCGTAGCGGATCGGCTTGCCCATGTCCAGCGTTTCGAGCAGGGCCAGCTCGTCGGCGTGCTGCAGCAGCAGCTCCGCCAGGCGCACCAGCACGCGCTTGCGCGCCGCTGGCGCCTGGCGCGCCCAGCGCCCGTCGGCAAAGGCCGCGCGCGCCGCCGCCACCGCGGCATCGATGTCGGCTGCGCCGCAGCGCGCCACGTCCCCCAGCAGCCGGCCGTCGACCGGCGAATGCTTGGCGTAGGTTTGGCCCTCGCGTGCCCCCACGCGCTGACCATCGATGAAGGCGCGGCCGTCGAAGATGGGCTGGATCTCGGTCATGGTTGTGTCTCCTGCGATCGGGCGGGTCGCCCAGGGCTTGCCCCACCTTGGGCACAGCCCCCCATCGTAGCGGTGCGGTGGGCCGCCGGGGCGGCCATTGGCGCGCGGCACCCCCGGACCGCTCAGGTACCGCAAAAGGTCACATAGCGCTGCGCCCAGGCGCG
Source organism: Tepidimonas sp. (assembly GCA_025054905.1). Taxonomy (GTDB): domain Bacteria; phylum Pseudomonadota; class Gammaproteobacteria; order Burkholderiales; family Burkholderiaceae_C; genus Tepidimonas. The sequence continues at coordinate 2,710 of JANWZF010000090.1, read as the reverse complement.
CGGGGCGGGCTGGACGAAAGGGTCGTCGTCGCTGCGCGCGGCAAACGGCTGGGTCAGCGCGGCCAGCAGCGCCTGCGCCGGGCCCAGATCGCCCTGCTCGGCGGCGTGCAGCGCCTCCTCCACACGCAGGTTGCGCGCAATCACCAGCGGGTTGGCGCTGCGCAGCGCCACGGCGCGCTCGGCCCAGGGCCGACCATCCAGCGCCAGCCGGGCCTGCCAGCGCGCCAGCCAGTCGTGCAGACCTTCGGGTTGCGCCAGCAGCGGCCCCAGCGTCTGCGCGGCCGCCGTGGGCCATGGCACGCCCGCAGCGCAGGCCTCGGCCAGATCGGCCAGCCGCCGATGCACTAGCGTCCAGTCGGCCTGCTGAGCCTGCAACGCCTGCAACCAGGCGGCGATCAGCGCATCGTCCTGCGCCGCCCAGGCATCGTCGGCGTCGGCCCCCGCGCCGTACAGCCCATCCCACGGGCCACTGGCCAAGGGCTGCGCCGGACCGGCCAGCCCGAGCTTGGCGCGCATGACCGCACGCCAGGCACGCTGGTAAGCCGGACCAAACGCCTGCACCGCTGCCGTGGCGGCGGCCACGGCCCGATCTGGCTCGGGATGCAGCAGCGGCAACACCGCTTCGGCCAGCCGCGCCAGATTCCACTGCGCGATGCGCGGCTGGTTGCCCCAGGCGTAGCGGCCGCCCAGGTCGATCGAGCTGTACACCGTGGCGGCCTCGAAGGCTTCCATGAACGCACACGGCCCGTAGTCGATCGTCTCGCCGCTGAGGGTCATGTTGTCGGTGTTCATCACGCCGTGAATGAAGCCCACCGCCATCCACTGCGCCACCAGACGCGCCTGCCGCACCCCCACCGCCTGCAGCCAGGCCTGCACCCGGTCTGCATCGGGCGCCGGGCCCGCGGCCGCCGGCGCGGTCTGCGCCAGCGCCGGGTCGTGACGCTGGACGGCCCACCACCACAGCCGCCGCAGCAGCGCCGGGGCCTGCTGCGCTGCGGCCCACTGCAACGAGCCCACGCGCAGGTGACTGGCCGCCACGCGCACCAGCAGCGCGCCGGGCCTGGGCACGCCGTCGCGCCAGACCGTCTCGCCGGTGGCCAGCACCGCCAGCGTGCGCGTGGTGGGGATACCCAGCGCGTGCATCGCCGCGCTGACGAGGGCCTCCCGCAGCATCGGCCCCAGCACCGCCCGTCCGTCGCCGCTGCGCGCCAGGGGGGTGGGGCCGCTGCCCTTGAGCGCCACGTCCACCGTGCGGACCACCCCACGGTCGCGCAGCTCGGCCTCGCCCAGCAGCAGGGCGCGCCCATCGCCGAGTTCAGGCACCCAGGCGCCAAACTGGTGGCCGGCATACCGCTGCGCCACCGGGCGCGCCCCTGGCGGCAGGCTCTGCCCGCCCAGCAGCGCCACGCCAGCAGGGCTGCGCAGCCAGGCAGGCGACCAGCCCAGCGCCTCGGCCAACCCGTCGTCCAGCCACAACAGGCGCAGGGCCGGCCAGCGCTGCGCCTGCCACGGAATGGCAAGCTCGGGCAAGGCCGAGGCGAAGTGGGCGCGCAGCACGACGGGGGCGGGCCGCTCGGTGGCGGCCACGGGTAGACGGTCGTTCATGCCCGCCAGCGTAACGCGGGCACCCGGCGGCCCGCCCGGGCCGCACGCTTCACCCCGCCAGGGCTGCGGCCATTTCGCGCTCGCGCCGGCGCGTGGCACGGGCCACCCACACCGCGTAGCTGACGATGACGGTGGTGACGACCACGATCAGGATCGTGGCGGCCGCATAAATGGTCGGGTTGATGCCGCGGCGCGCGTAGCCAAAGATAACCTGCGGCAACGTGTTGACACCCGGCCCGGACAGAAATTCCGAAATCACCACGTCGTCAAACGACAGCGTGAACGACAGCAGAAACGCTGCCAGCACCGCCTGCGCGATGTTGGGCAGCGTGACGAGGAAAAACACCTGGTGCGGCCGCGCGCCCAGATCCATGGCCGCCTCCTCCAGGCGGCGATCCATCTCGCGCAGGCGCGACTGCACCACCACCATCGCGTAGGCCATGCCCATCAGCGTGTGGCCGAGGATGATGGTCAGCATGCCGCGCTGCGGCCAGCCCAGCACGTTTTGCGCCCCCACCATCAACAGCAGCAGTGACAGACCGATGATGACCTCGGGCATGACCAGCGGTGCGTTGACCATGCCCGAAAACAGCGTGCGCCCCCAGAAACGCGGGTAGCGCACCAGCACGAAGGCCGCCAGCGTACCCAGCACCGCCGACAGCACGCCGGTGGTCAAGGCCACTTTGAGCGAAACGAAAAAGCCGTTGACGATCTTGGTGTCGGCCAGCAGCGCCTCGTACCAGCGCAGCGAAAAGCCGGTGAAGACCGCGTCCTGGCGCGTGCTGTTGAACGAAAAGACGATCATGAACAGCAGCGGCGCGTACAGAAACGCGTACACCAGCACCAGCCAGCCCTTGCCAAAGTGGCGTGCGATGACGTTGCCCATGACGATGCCCCCGGTTCAATGCGGCGCCGCGGCGGCGCGCTCGCCGCTGTGGCGGTAGTAAATGGCCAGCGGCACGATGATGAGCGCGATCATCACCACTGCCAGCGCCGCGGCACGCGGCCAGTTGTTGGCGGTGAACATCTCGTCCCACACCACGCGGCCGATCATCAGGTTTTCCGGGCCGCCCAGCAGCGACGGGATGACAAATTCGCCCACCGA
>JANWZF010000087.1 GCA_025054905.1 Tepidimonas sp. | reverse complement strand
GTCGGCGCGCGTGGTCACGCAGCCGATCACGCTGCCGTTTTTCAGCAGCTCGTGCGTGTGGTCCTGGTCGTCGATGGTTAGGTCCAGCAGCAGGCGCTGACGCCCCAGCAGCGCCGCGACCCCGGGCAAAAACCACGCGGCGGCCGAGTCGGCGTTGATGGCCACCGGCACGCTTTGCCAGCGCTGCCCAGCCCCGCCGGCCAACCGCTCCAGCAGGTCGGCCTCCATCAGCTGCACCTGCTTGACGTGGGCCAGCAGCGCCTGCCCGGCCGGCGTGGCGCGCACCGTCTTGCCGCGCACCACCAGCCGCTGGCCGAGCTGCGCCTCCAGCGCCTTGACGCGCAGCGAGACGGCGGCCACCGTCAGTGCCAGGGCCTGCGCCGCGGCGGTGAAGCTGCCGTGTTCGACCACGGCGGCCAGGGCTTCGAGTTGGCGCGCATCGAGCATGTTCAGAGTTTAGCCAAACTTGACATGCTCGAGTTTTCATCAAAACCATTTAAACGTGCTGCTGTGTCGGCCACACTGCGGGGCCAGCGCGTCATGCGCGGACCTGCAACGATTCGGGAGCACGCACCATGACCACCTTCACTTTGACCCTGCCCGGGCTGGCCGCCCCGGGGTTTACCGCCGGGCTGGTGATGAGCCTGTCGCTGATCATGGCCATCGGCCCGCAGAACGCGCATGTCATTCGCACCGGCCTGCGGCGCCAGCACCTGTGGCTGACGGTGCTGACCTGCGCGGTGGCCGACATCGTGCTGATCACGCTGGGTGTGGCCGGCCTGGCGCAGCTGGGGGGACTGTCGGACAAGCTGCACGGCGCCCTGATAGGGGCTGGAGCGCTGTTTTTGCTGCTGTACGGCTGGCAGGCGGCGCGGCGCTTCTGGTCGCCGCCGGCGGCTGCACCGCTGGCGGCGGGTGCCGCGGTGGTGCCGTCGGGCGGTGCGGCGCCTGCCACGCGCCGCCAGGCCGTGCTGCAGGCGCTGGCGTTTTCGTGGCTGAACCCGCACGCCTGGCTGGACACGGCGGTGCTGATCGGCACCGCGTCGCTCGCCTGGGGGCCGCAGCAGCCGGTGTTCGGGCTCGGGGCGGCCACCGGCTCGGTGCTGTGGTTTGTGCTGCTGGGCGGGGCGGCGTTCTGGCTTGGGCGGCGGCTCAACTCGTTGCACGTCTGGCGTGCGCTGGACGGGTTGGTGGCGCTGCTGATGTGGGGTACGGCTGCTGCGTTGGTGGCCAGCCTGTGGCGCTGATCGGCTGCCCATCCCCTTGACCTTTGGACAGGAGACAACGATGACGACCCCCACTTCCATCCCCTTGCGCCCGCCGGCGCCTCGAGCACCCAATGCGCCGATCACGATGTTCGGCCCGGATTTCCCTTTTGCCTACGACGAGTGGCTGACCAACCCGGCTGGGCTGGGCGTGCTGCCAGCCAGCCGTCACGGCACCGAGGTGGCCATTGTTGGCGCTGGTATGGCGGGGCTGACGGCGGCCTACGAGCTGATGAAGCTGGGCGTCAAGCCCGTGGTGTACGAAGCCAGCCGCATGGGCGGGCGGCTGCGCTCGCAGCCGTTCGAAGGCGGCAGCGGCGCCATCGCCGAGCTGGGGGGCATGCGCTTTCCGCTGTCGTCCACGGGCTTTTACCACTATGTCAGGTTGCTGGGGCTGTCCAGCCGGCCGTTTCCGAACCCGCTGACGCCCGCGGCCAACTGCACCGTCATCGATCTGGAGGGGCAGACCCACTGGGCGCGTACGCTGCAGGATCTGCCCCCTCTGTTTCAGGAAGTGGCCCAGGCCTGGGCCGACGCGCTGGAGGAGGGAGCGGGCTTGACCGAACTGCAGACGGCGATGCGCCAACGCGATGTCGAGCGCGTCAAGGCGCTGTGGAATGCCCTGGTGCCGCGCTGGGACGACCGCACGTTCTACGATTTTGTGGCGCAGTCCAGCGCCTTTCAGCGCCTGAGCTTTCACCACCGCGAGGTGTTCGGCCAGGTGGGCTTTGGCACCGGCGGTTGGGACTCGGATTTTCCGAACTCGATGCTGGAAATCCTGCGCGTGGTGCTGACCGGCTGCGATGAAAACCAGCACCTGATCGTCGGTGGCGTGCAGCAGGTGCCGCTGGGCCTGTGGCAGCACGCTCCCGCATCGATCGTGCATTGGCCCCAAGGCACCACGCTGGCCCGACTGCACCACGGTGCGCCGCGGCCGGCGGTGCGCGCCATCCAGCGCGCCAGCAACGGCCAGCTCGAAGTCACCGATGCCTGGGGCAGCACACGCCGCTACGACGCGGTGCTGGTGACCTGCCAAAGCTGGCTGCTGACCACGCAGATCGCGTGCGAGGAGGCGCTGTTTGCCCAAAAGCTCTGGATGGCGCTGGACCGCTCGCGCTACATGCAGTCGTCCAAGACCTTTGTGATGGTCGATCGCCCATTCTGGAACGACCTGCGCGCCAACGGCTGGCCACTGATGGGCATGACACTGACGGACCGCCTTACGCGCGGCACCTATCTGTTCGACAACGGCCCGGATCAACCGGGGGTGATCTGCCTGTCCTATGCCTGGATGAGCGATGCGCTGAAGATGCTGCCCTACGACAGCCCCAAGCGCGTGCAGTTGGCGCTGGAAGCCCTGCGCAAGATCTACCCCGATGTGGACATCGCCAGCCACATCATCGGCGATCCGATCACCATCTCGTGGGAGGCCGACCCCTACTTCCTCGGCGCGTTCAAGGGCGCGTTGCCCGGGCATTACCGCTACAACCACCGCATGTACGGCCACTTCATGCAGGATGCGCTGCCCGAGCGCGAGCGCGGCATCTTTCTGGCCGGCGACGACATTTCGTTCACCCCGGCCTGGGTGGAAGGGGCGGTGCAGACGGCGCTCAACGCCGTGTGGGGCATCGTGCGGCATCTGGGTGGCCACAGCCACCCCGACAACCCGGGGCCGGGCGACTGGTATCCGTACATCGGCCCGATGGCGCTGCCCGATTGAGCGGGTCGTGTTGGGCGCGCAGGCGTGATGGCGGTGGCCGGGGCCGCCACCGCGGGTTGATCTATGCTTGAACGCATGAGTGACGCGAAGGTGCCTCATCCCTGCGCGACAGCGGTGCGCTCGCCGCTGCGGCTGGCGCTGTGGCAGACCCACCATGGTCGCCCGGACGAACCGGCGGCGACCCTGCAACGACTGGAGGAGGCCGCCGCACGGGCGGCGACCCAGGGAGCCCACTGGCTTGTGACCCCGGAGATGGCCCTGACCGGCTACCTGATCGACCCTGCGGCGCTGGCTGCACGGGCCGAGCCTGCCGACGGGCCGCTGGCGCAGGCGGTGGCGGCCATCGCGCAGCGCCACGGCATCGGTATCGTCTACGGCTGGCCCGAGCGCCATCCCCAGGGCGGCCAGCCCTACAACGCCGCGCAGGCCATCGGGCCGGACGGCCAGCGCCTGGCGCTGCACCGCAAGGTGCACCTGTTTGGGCGCGCCGATGCCGAGCGCTTCACGCCCGGGGAGGCGGTGGCGCCGCCGTTCGAGTGGGCCGGCACGCGCATCGGCCTGCTGATTTGCTACGACGTCGAGCAGACCGCCGCCGTGCGCGCGCTGGTCCGGCAGGGCGTGCAGCTCATCATCGCTCCCACCGCCAACATGCTGCCCTACGACGACGCGCCGTGCCTGACGGTGCCGCGCCTGGCGGCCGAGCACGGTGTGGCCATCGCCTACGCCAACGCCTGCGGCGCGGAGGGCGGCACGCGCTACGGGGGGCTGAGCCGCCTGGTGGGCCCGACGGGTGCGGTTCTTGCCAGCGCAGGCCGGGGCGAGGTGTTGCTGCTGGGCAACGTGCCCGTGGCGCCTGGGGCGTGGGTCTGAGAGAGTCGTGACAGGGTGGTTGCCTGAAGGTTTCCTCTTTGCAAAGAGATCCTGTCAGCTGTT
>JANWZF010000064.1 GCA_025054905.1 Tepidimonas sp. | reverse complement strand
TCAAGTTCAAGGGTGGCGCCAAGGGCGACAAGGTGGTGGTGAAGTGGACCGACAACAAGGGCGGCTCCCGCACCGACGAGGCCACCATCGCCTGAGCCGCACAGGTTGTCCATCCCCTGTTTTTCCGTTCGTCCAGAGGATATTTCACCATGAAAAAAACGACGATGTTGGGCACCGCGCTGGCCGTCTCAGCCGCGCTGCAAGGCCCGGCACTGGCGCAGGAGATCGACGCCGCCAAGGGTATCGAGGCGTACCGCGCGATGCTGCAGGACGGCAATCCGGCCGAACTGTTCGAAGCCAAGGGTGAGTCGCTGTGGAAGCAAAAGCGCGGCCCGAAGAACGCATCCCTCGAACAGTGCGATTTGGGCAAGGGCCCTGGGGTGGTCAAGGGCGCGTTTGTGGAGCTGCCGCGCTACTTTGCCGATGCAGGCCGTGTGATGGATCTGGAAAGCCGCATCGTCTGGTGCATGGACAAGTTGCAGGGACTGGATGTCAGCGAGGTCAGCACTCGCAATTTCACGCGTGGTCTGACCTCCGACGTGGTGGCCATTGCCACCTGGGTGGCGTCGGAATCCAAAGGCTTGCCGTTCAATGTGCCGCAGTCGCATCCGGCCGAACGTGACATGTATGAGGTTGGCAAGCGTCTGTTCTTCATGCGCGGCGGTCCGCACGACTTCTCTTGCGCCAGCTGCCATGCCGAGGATGGCAAACGCATTCGTCTGCAGGATCTGCCCAACCTGACGAAGAATCCGGGCGATGGGGTGGGGTTTGCCGCCTGGCCTGCCTATCGGGTCTCCAATGGTCAGATGTGGAGCATGCAGTGGCGCTTGAACGACTGCTTCCGTCAGCAGCGCTTTCCGGAGCCGAAGTTTGGCAGCGACGTCACCACCGCGCTGAGCGTGTACATGGGCGTCAACGCCAAGGGCGCCAAGAACGCCGCCCCGACCATCAAGCGCTGAACCTGGAGACGTCGCGATGAACAAATTGATTTTTGCCTCGAGCATGATCGCTGTGGCCGCCGTGCTGGCCGGTTGCGGCACTGGTACGCGCAGCGCGGCCGACTACGACAAGATGACCGCCGAAGTGATCAAAGCTTCCTTCGTCGAGCGCGGCATCGCCAAACTCGATCGGCTGGAGCAGGACGAGGCGCGCAAGGCCTGCTGGCAGTCCGAGGTCAGCGGCAAACCGCTGGATCCGAAGGTCGAAAAGGCCATCGAGGAGGCTGCGCTGAAAACCGTCAAGTGGCCCAGCGACGGCAAGTTCCTGGGGGACTGGAAACAGGGTGAAACGATTGCCCAAAGCGGTCGCGGCCTGACGTGGTCGGACGATGACAAGGTGGTCAATGGCGGCAACTGCTACAACTGCCACCAGATCGACAAGAAGGAGATTTCCTACGGCACGTTAGGCCCGAGCCTGTGGAACTACGGCAAGATCCGTGGGGTGACCAATCCGGACGACCCGGCGGCCAAGCCGATCATCGAGTACACCTGGGCCAAGATCTGGAACTCGCGCGCGTTCAACGCTTGCACGAAGATGCCCAGCGCTGGCCACAAGGGGATCCTCACCGAGCAGCAGATCAAGCACATCATGGCGTTGCTGCTGGATCCGAAATCGCCGGTCAATCAATAACGGATCATCGCAACTGCGCACGGGGAGCATGGGGCCCGTGCGCCGCATCGTGTGGGAAGCCGCTTCTGGGACGGCTTCCCGTTTTTTCATGGAAACACGCCAACCCGCCAGCCGCGGATCGGGATCAGAGACTCAGGTGTTGAGCCAGCAGCTGCGGTTGGGCGCGCAGTTCTTCCGAACGGCCCTCCAACACCACGCGCCCCTTGACCAGCACGATGTTGCGGTCGGTGATCGCCGTGAGATGGCGCCAGTTTTTGTCGACGATGATGGTGCTGATCCCGCTGTCACGAATGAGGCGGCAGATGCGCCAGATTTCGCGCGCGATCAGTGGCGCCAGCCCCTCGGTGGCCTCATCCAGGATCAAGACATCTGGATTGGTCATCAGCGCGCGTCCGATGGTCAGCATCTGCTGCTCGCCACCGCTGAGCTGCTGGCCTCCGTGGTGCAGGCGCTCGGCCAGCCGGGGGAAGGTGTCCAGCACCCGCTGCAGGGTCCAGTCCCTGCGACCATCCGGACCCGGACGCGCCGCCATGACGAGGTTCTCCAAAACGCTGAGGTTGCCAAAAATCCCCCGTCCTTCGGGAACGTAGGCCACGCCCAGACGCGCAATTTCGAAGGTCGGCAGGCGTGCTGTCGGTCGTCCCTTGATATGCACTTGCCCCGCAGTCGGGCGCACCAGCCCCATCAGGGTTTTGAGCAAGGTGGTCTTGCCCATGCCATTGCGGCCGAGCAGGCCGATCGACTCTCCCCGTCGCACGCTCAGATCCACCCCGTGCAGGATGTGGCTGCTGCCGTAATGCGTGTGCAGCCCTCGCGCTTCGATCAGTCGCTCGTCGCTCACGCCTCTTCTCCTAGATAGGCCGCCTGCACGGCGGCGTCGGCGCGCACCGTTTGCGGCGCTCCGTGGGCGATGACGCGCCCATTGACCATCACGGTCAATTCATCGGCCAACGCGAAGACCGCATCCATGTCGTGCTCCACGAGCATCAGGGCGTGATCACGCTTGAGGGCCAGCAGCAGCTCGATCATGCGCTCGGCTTCGGCGGACCCCATCCCCGCCAGTGGCTCATCCAGCAGCAGCACGGTGGGCTCGGTGGCCAGCGTCATCGCAATTTCCAGCTGCCGCTGCTCGCCGTGGCTGATCGCCCCAGCGAGGCGATGGGCACGGGATTGCAGGCCGGCCAGCTCCAACGCGCGCTCGGCGCGCGCGTTCACCTCGGCACAGCGCTCGGCGCGTTGCCAGATCCGCCAGATGCCACCGGCACGCGCTTGCGCCGCCAGCCGCACGTTTTCCCACACGGTCAGCGGCGCCAGGATGTTGGTGCGTTGAAAGCTGCGCCCGAGCCCCAGGCGTGCGAGCGCATCCGGCTTGGCCCCGGTCACGTTTCGCCCAGCCAGCCACAGGGTGCCAGCGGTGGGCGCCAGCTCGCCGGCCAGCAGGTTGGTCAGGGTCGACTTGCCCGCGCCGTTGGGGCCGATGACGGCGTGCAGCCGCTGCCGCTCAAGACTCAACGAGACGCCATCGACGGCGATCAGACCGCCGAATCGCTTGGTCAGATCGCGCGCTTGCAGCGCTGGCTCAACCATGATGGCCCTCCGTCGCAGGCGGGCTGGGATGGGCAGCGCGGCGCACGGTCGGACGGCGTGTGAGCAGCTCGACCAGGCCCTTGGGTGCCACGATGACCACCAGCACGATGAAGCCCCCCACCAGCAGCTGCCAGTGCTTGGTCAGGTCCTTGGCCACGTGCAGCAGAGCTTCGAAGGCGAACGCACCCACGATGGCCCCAGCGAAGTTACCCATTCCCCCGAGGATGACCATCATGATCGTGTGCGCACTTTGATGAAAACCGAGCAGTTCCGGATTGACGAAGCCGCTGTGCAGCGCCCACAGGTAGCCGGCCAGACCGGCCAGGGCCCCGGCCAGCGTGAAGGCGGCCAGCTTGTAGCGCGTCGTGGGGTGGCCCACCGCACGCAGGCGATGCTCATTGAGGCGAATGCCCACCAGCACCCGTCCAAACGGTGAGCCGAGCATCCGTCGCAAGAACAAAAAGACCCCCACCAGCATCAGCAAGGCCAGGTAGTAGCGCACCAGTGGATCATCCAGGTCCAGCAGCGCCCGTTCCCCCCAGCCGCGCATGTGGGGACGCCAGGCGACGTACAGCCCATCCGAGCCTCCCAGGGCCTTGTGATCGAAAAAGAGGAAATACAGCATCTGGCCGAAGGCCATCGTGGCCATGATGAAGTAGATGCCGCGGGTGCGTACGACAAAAAAGCCAATCACCGCCGCCACCACGGCGCAGATGCCCACCGCCAGCGGCAGGGTCCACCACAGGGCAACCGGCTCGCCGGCTGGGGTCAGCAGCGCCAGCACATAGCCGGCCAACCCGAAAAACGCGGCGTGACCCAGCGACACCAGACCCGTGACCCCTTGCAGCAGATCCAGGCTCATCGCCAAGATGGCCAGGATCATCATCTGGGTCAGCAACTGCAGGTAGTAGGGCTCGTTGTCCAGCTCCAACCAAGGAAGGATCAGCAGCACCCCTGCGCCCAGCGCCAGCACGAGACGCAGCATACGGGGCAGGGCGGAATCGGCAGCAGCGTTCATCATCGTCACGGATGGAAGAGATAGGGCGCCGAGCTCTAGCGCCGGAACAGTCCCTCAGGCCGCACCAGCAGCACGAGCGCCATCAACAGGTACACCAGCACGCTGGCCAACTGCGGCAACCACACTTTGCCAAACGTATCCACCAGTCCCACCAGCAGAGCTGCTACCAAGGCACCCCGCACCGAACCGATGCCGCCGATCACCACGACCACAAAGCACATGATCAGAATCGGGGCGCCCATGCCCGGATAGACACTGGCCAGGGGCGCGGCCACCATGCCTGCCACCACGGCCAGCATCACCCCCAGCGCGAACACCACTGCGTGCAGGACGCGAATGTTGATGCCCAGCGCCTCGGCCATCTCGCGCTGGAAAGCCCCAGCCCGGATGCGCATGCCCAGCCGCGTGTGGGTGATGAGAGCCCACAGCGCCAGTGCCAGCAACACGCATACCCCCATCACAAACAGGCGATAGATCGGATAGGACAGGGTGTCGGTCAGTGCCACCGAGCCGGCCAGCGCCGGGGGCACCGCCACCGCGTGCACGTCGTCGCCCCACAGCAGTGAGCGTGCTTCCTCCAGCAGATAGATCAGCCCGAAGGTCAGCAGCACCTGATCGAGGTGGTCGCGCTGGTAGAAGTGGCGAAACAGCCCCCACTCGAGCAACCATCCCAGCAGCAACGCCAGCCCCGCGCCTACGGCAATGGCCAAGGGCAGGCTGTCGATCAGGCCCACCAGCCACCAGGCCAGGTACGCCCCCAGCATGTAGAAGCTGCCGTGGGCCAGGTTGACCACCCCCATGATGCCGAAGATGAGGGTCAGCCCCGCCGCCAGCATGAACAGCAGCAAGCCGTACTGCACGCCGTTGAGCAGCTGGATCAGGATGTTGGCCAGGTCCATCGGTGCGCAACCTGCGACGGGTCAGCCCATGCGGCAGCCGGTGCCGGGATCCTCCAACGCCTTGGCGGCGATGCCGATCACGCGGTTTTCCTTGCCCCTGACCTGGCGCAGGTAGATGTCCTGGATCGGGTTGTGCGCCTTGCTCATGCGCCAGGATCCACGCGGGCTGTCGATCACCGCCGCTTCCAGCGCGGCGTACAGCGCCTTTTTGTTGGACAGGTCCCCCCCAACCGCCTTGGCTCCGTGCAACAGCAGCAGGCCGGTGTCATACCCTTGCACGGCATAGACGTCGGGCTGCAGCTTGAAGGTCTTGGCGTAATTCAAGCGGAACTGCTTGTTGCGTGGGGTATCCAGCGAGTCGCTGTAGTGCATCGTCGTGATGACGCCCTCGGCGGCGTCGCCGGCCGCGTCCAACACGCCCTCGGTCAAAAAGCCCGAGCCGTACAACGGAATGCTGCGGTTGAGCCCGGCGGCAGCGTAGTCGCGCAGGAACTTGGCCGCGCCGCCACCGGCGAAAAAGCAGGCCACCGCATCGGGCTTGAGCGCCGCGATTTCGGTCAGCAGCGCCTGAAACTCCACGTTGGGGAAGGGCAGACCAAGCTTTTTGACGATCGTGCCACCGGCGGCCGTGTAGCTCTGCTCGAAACCTTCAAACGCCTCGTCGCCAGCGGCATAGTTCCATGTGATCCACACCGCCCGCTTGTGGCCGCGCTCCACCATCGGCTTGCCCAACGCCAGGGTGGGCTGGGCGTTGGTGAAGCTGGTGCGAAACACGTTGGGTGCGCACTGCTGGCGGGTGGCGGCATGCACGCCTGCGTTGGGAATCAGGTTGAGCACACCGCTTTCGCGCGCCACCTTGTGGATGCCCATCTGCACGCCGGAGTGCACCGTCCCGATCAGCACGTCGACCTTGTCGCGCTGCACCAGGCGGGTTGCGTATTCCACCCCCTTGGCCGGGTTGGATTCATCGTCGACTTTGAAAAACTCGATCTCGCGTCCGCCCAGTTTGCCACCGGCTTCGTCCAGCGCCATGCGCACCCCGTTTTCGATCGCCACCCCCAGCTGCGCGAAGGTGCCGGTGTAGGGGAGCATGAACCCCACACGCACCCGCGCCGCCTGGGCACGGACGATTTCGGGCAGCCACAGCCCCGTGGAGGCTGCGCCAATCACAGCGGCGCTGCGGGTCAGGACGACGCGACGGGTGGTCATGGTGATGTCTCCTTCATTCGGATCGGCAACGTGGTTTCGGATGCTCGGCGCAACATGCAGAATAATGCATGTTGGGACGTGGCGCACCCTCGGACAAACCCTAGCGTGATCGGCACTTGCTCGACCGTGCGAGCGCGCAAGCCGAGCCGACGTCCATGCCCCCGGTAGAATGCCGGCTTTGCCGCCAACCCCTGCCGACCGCCACAGCGATGTCCGCCACGCCTGCCGTCCACCTCAGCACATTTTTCGGGGGGGATGCCCTCGGCCCTTTTCGCGCCCGGCAGTGGCTGCCGCGCCTGCAGGCGGTCGATGCGCGCATCGTGGCGCTGGCTGCACGCTACGTGCATCTGGTGGCCACCGATGCACCGCTGCAAGAGGACGAGCGCCAGCGCTGGCAGGCGCTGCTCACCTACGGCGAGCCGTACCAAGGGCCGCAGGAGGGGGTGTCCATCGTCGTGTCGCCGCGCGTGGGGACGGTGTCGCCGTGGGCGTCCAAGGCCACGGACATTGCGCGCAACTGCGGACTGTCCGCGCGGCGGGTCGAGCGCCTGATCGAATACCGGCTGACGTTGCAGGGCGGGCTGCGCGCGCGTTGGGCCGGCGCAGCCCCGACGTTGGAGGAGCCGGCCTGGCAGGCCTGCGCGGCGTTGCTGCACGACCGCATGACCGAAAGCGTCTGGCACCGCGTGGACGACGCCGCCGCGCTGTGGACGCCGCTGGCGGCCAGCCCGATGCAGCGGGTGGATGTGCTGGGTCGCGGCCGCGCAGCGCTGCAGGAAGCCAACCGGGCCTGGGGGCTGGCGCTGGCCGACGATGAGATCGACTACCTGCTCGATGCGTTCACGCGTCTGGGCCGCAACCCCAGCGACGTCGAGCTGATGATGTTTGCACAGGCCAACAGCGAGCACTGCCGCCACAAGATTTTCAATGCGCAGTTCGTCATCGACGGGGTGGAGCAGCCGCTGAGCCTGTTTGGCATGATCCGCCACACGCACCAGCGCGCCCCGCATCACACCATCGTGGCCTACGCCGACAACGCGGCGATCATGGAAGGGCACACGGTGCAGCGCTTCATGGCCGTGGGCGATGGCACCTTCAGCCCGAGCTACCAGCGCAGCCAGACGCGGCAGCACGTGCTGATGAAGGTGGAAACGCACAACCACCCGACCGCCATTTCGCCGTTTCCGGGGGCGGCTACCGGCGCGGGCGGCGAAATCCGTGACGAAGGGGCCACGGGCCGCGGCGCGCGTCCGAAAGCGGGGTTGACGGGGTTTTCGGTCTCGAGCCTGTGGGGTGGGCTGAGCGATCGCCCCGATGGCAAGCCGGCGCACATCGCCAGCCCCTTGCAGATCATGATCGAGGGCCCGCTCGGCGGGGCAGCCTTCAACAATGAATTCGGGCGCCCCAACCTGCTGGGCTACTTCCGCGAGTATGAGCAGCGCGTGGTCACCGACGTCGATGCGGTGCAGCGCGGCTACCACAAGCCGATCATGATCGCCGGCGGCCTGGGTATGATCGAGGCCGCCCAAACGCACAAGGTGGTGTTTCCGGCCGGCACATTGCTGGTGCAGCTGGGCGGCCCGGGCATGCGCATCGGCATGGGCGGAGGAGCGGCCAGCTCGATGGCCACCGGCACCAACAGCGCCGAGCTCGATTTTGACTCGGTGCAACGCGGCAATCCCGAGATCCAGCGCCGCGCGCAGGAAGTCATCAACCAGTGCTGGGCGCTGGGAGCGGACAACCCGATTCTGGCGATTCACGACGTCGGCGCTGGGGGACTGTCCAACGCGTTTCCGGAGCTGGTGCACGATGCCGGCCGCGGAGCGCGCTTTGACCTGCGCGCCATCCCGCTGGAAGAAAGCGGCCTGGCGCCGAAAGAAATCTGGTGCAACGAAAGCCAGGAACGTTATGTGCTGGCGGTGTCCCCGCAGGGGTTGGCGCGCCTGCAGGCCCTGTGCGAGCGGGAGCGCTGCCCGCTGGCGGTGGTGGGCGTGGCCACCGAAGACACACGCCTGGTGCTGCACGACCCCCAGGCCCGTGACGCCGGGCAGGCTTACCCGGTGGACATGCCGCTGGAAGTGCTGCTGGGCAAGCCGCCGCGCATGCGGCGCGAGGTTCAGCGCATCCGCCGCACCGGCGCGCCGTTTGAGGGCAGCGCCGTCGACCTGCGCGAGGCCGTGCTGGCGGTGTTGCGTCACCCCACGGTGGCCAGCAAGCGCTTTCTGATCACGATCGGCGACCGCACCGTCGGGGGGCTGACGCACCGCGATCAGATGGTGGGACCGTGGCAGGTCCCGGTGGCCGACTGCGCCGTCACGCTGGCCGACTTCGCCTCACTGGCAGGGGAGGCGATGGCCATGGGCGAGCGCACACCCCTGGCGGCGTTGGATGCGCCGGCATCGGGCCGCATGGCCGTGGCCGAGGCGATTCTGAACCTGCTGGCCGCGCCGATTGAGCTGGCGCGCGTCAAGCTGTCGGCCAACTGGATGGCCGCCTGCGGCGAGCCGGGCGAAGACGCCGCGCTGTATGACACCGTCAAGGCCGTGGGCCTGGAGCTGTGCCCGCAGCTGGGCATCAGCATTCCGGTGGGCAAAGACAGCCTGTCGATGCGCACACAGTGGACCGACCGCGCCGGCCAGACCCACAAAGTCGTGGCGCCGGTCAGCCTGATCGTCAGCGCCTTTGCCACGTTGGCCGACGTGCGCGGCACGCTGACGCCGCAGCTGGCGCGCGAGGAAGACACCGTGCTGATCCTGGTCGATCTGGGACGCGGGCGGGATCGCATGGGCGGCTCGATCCTGGCGCAACTGCACGACCAGACCGGTGGGGCCGTGCCCGATCTGGACGATCCGCAGGATCTGCTGCGGCTGGTGCAGGCCGTCAACGCGCTGCGCCGCCAGGGTCGCCTGCTGGCGTATCACGATCGCAGCGATGGCGGTCTGCTGGCGTGCGTGGCCGAAATGGCGTTTGCTGGCCGTGTGGGGGTGGCGCTCAACGTGGATCTGCTGGTCACCGATGGCGACGGCATCCACGACAGCCGGGCCGACCATGGCGATGCCAAAAATTGGGCGCAGCAGGTCGGCCCACGGCGCCATGAGCGCACGCTGCGCGCGCTGTTCAGCGAAGAGCTGGGGGTGGTGCTGCAGGTGCGCGCGGCCGATCGCGACGCCGTGCTGGGCGTGCTGCGCGAGCATGGCCTGGGAGCCTGCAGCCATGTGATCGGCAAGACCCGTCCGGACAGCAGCCCGATCGACCTCGGCAAGGGCGAACTGACCATCTGGCGCGACGCGCAGTGCATCTTCCAGGCCAGCCTGGCCGAGCTGCTGCAGGCCTGGGACGAGGTCAGCTGGCGCATCGCCCGCGAGCGCGACAACCCCGATTGCGCCGATGCCGAACATGCCGCCGTGGCACGCACCGACGACCCTGGCCTGCATGTGGCGCTGACCTTCGATCCCGCTGAGGACGTCGCTGCCCCTTATGTCCATCGGGCACGCCCGCGCGTGGCGATCCTGCGCGAACAAGGGGTCAACTCCCACGTCGAAATGGCCTACGCGTTCGACTGTGCGGGATTCGAGGCCGTGGACGTGCACATGAGCGACCTGATGCGGGGGCACACGCGGCTGGGTGGTTTTGCCGGCATCGTGGCCTGCGGCGGCTTCAGCTACGGGGACACGCTGGGCGCAGGCATCGGCTGGGCGCGTTCGATCACCTTCCACCCCGAGCTGGCCGAGCAGTTTGCGGCGTTTTTCGCCCGTCCCGACACGTTCGGGCTCGGGGTGTGCAATGGCTGCCAGATGTTTGCCGAGCTGGCCGCAATCATCCCTGGCGCCGAGCACTGGCCGCGCTTTACCGCCAACGTCAGCGCGCGCTTCGAAGCACGCCTGGCGCTGGTGGAGGTGACCGACTCGCCCAGTCTGTTCTTCCAGGGCATGGCGGGCAGCCGGTTGCCGATCGCGGTGGCGCATGGCGAGGGCTATGCCAATTTCGGCCAGCGCGGTGATGCCCAGCGCGTCGCGGTGGCGCTGCGCTACGTCGATCCTCACGGCCAGCCCACCGAGGTCTATCCGTACAACCCCAA
>JANWZF010000054.1 GCA_025054905.1 Tepidimonas sp. | reverse complement strand
ATGTTTTGGACGGTTCCCACCCTGCTGACCTGGACGCGCATCGCGGCCATTCCGCTGATCGTGGCGGTGTTTTATGTGCCGTGGGGGCCACCCCGCTGGGCCAACACCGTGGCCACGGGCCTGTTCATCATTTTCGCGTTGACCGACTGGGCCGACGGCTACCTGGCGCGGCGGCTCAACCAGACGTCGGCGTTTGGGGCGTTTCTCGATCCCGTGGCCGACAAGTTCCTCGTCAGCGCGTGCATTTTGGTGCTGGTGCACTTGGGGCGCGCGGATGTGTTTGCCGGGCTGATCATCATCGGGCGCGAAATCGCGATCTCGGCGCTGCGCGAGTGGATGGCGCAGATCGGCGCGGTGCGCAGCGTGGCGGTGCACATGGTGGGCAAGCTCAAGACCGCCACGCAGATGGTGGCGATTCCGTTTCTGTTGTACGACGGAGTGTTGTGGGGGATCGACACCCGCTGGTGGGGCACGTGGCTGCTGTGGGTGGCCGTGGTGTTGACCGTGTGGTCGATGGTGTACTACCTGCAGCGCGCCATCCCCGAAATCCGTGCCCGAGCCCGTTGAGGGTGTCCTGGTTCAGTCCCGATGCAGCAGCCTGAGGAGTCCCTGTGGATCCGCGCGATGCCCGCGGTGTTCGTGCTGATCTGGAGCACGGGGTTTATCGTGGCGCGCTTTGGCATGCCGCATGCGCCGCCGATGACCTTCCTGGCCTGGCGCTATGCGCTGTCGATCGCCAGCTTCGCGGTCTGGATCGTGCTGGCGCGCGTGCCTTGGCCGCGCTCGGCGGCGCAGTGGGGGCATCTGGCCGTCACGGGGGTGCTGATGCACGCCGGCTATCTGGGCGGGGTGTGGGCTGCCGTCAAGGCCGGCATGGGCGCGGGGCTGTCGGCGCTGATCGTTGGTCTGCAGCCGGTGCTGACGGCGGTGTGGCTGTCGGCCACCGGCGGGCGCGTGGCGCCGCGTCAATGGCTGGGGCTGGCGCTGGGCTTTGCAGGTCTGGTGCTGGTGGTCTGGCACAAGTTTGGCCACGGGGGGCCAGGCGACAGTGCCACGCCGCTGAACCTGGCTTTGGCGGTGGTGGCGCTGCTGTCGATCACCGCCGGCACGCTCTACCAGAAACGTTTTCTCACCCCGTGCGACGTGCGCACCGCCAACACCGTGCAGCTGGCTGCGGCGCTGCTGGTCACGCTGCCGCTGGCCTGGCTGGAGTCCGAGCCGATGCGCTGGAACGCCGAGTCTGCCGGTGCGATGGCGTGGTCGGTGGGCGGGCTGACGCTGGGCGGCAGCTCGCTGCTGTACCTGTTGATCCAACGCGGGGCGGCCGCTTCGGTCACCAGCCTGATGTACCTGGTGCCACCGTGCACCGCACTGATCGCCTGGGTCCTGTTTGGCGAGCCGATCACTGCCACGACGCTGGTGGGCACCGCGCTGACGGCGCTGGGCGTGGCGCTGGTGGTGCGTGGCGGCACGCCCCGCTGAGGCTTTGATCTGGAGAAGGTTGATGAGCGCTTCCCCATCCCCCACGGCGGTGCACCGCATCGCCGTCATTCCCGGCGACGGCATCGGCACCGAAGTCATGCCCGAGGGCTTGCGTGTGCTGGAGGCGGCCGCCAGCCGCTTCGGCCTGGACTTGCGTTTTGAGACCTTCGACTTTGCCTGCTGGCCATACTACGAGCGCCATGGGGCGATGCTGCCGCCCGACTGGCAGGAGCGGCTCCGCGCGTTTGACGCGATCTACTTTGGAGCCGTCGGCTGGCCCGACAAGATTCCAGACCACATCTCGCTGTGGGGTTCGCTGCTGCAGTTCCGTCGCGCCTTCGACCAGTATGTCAACCTGCGCCCGGCGCGGCTGATGCCAGGGGTGCGCTCGCCGCTGGTGCGCCGCGACGGCACGCCCTATGCGCCCGGTGAGATCGACATGCTGATCGTGCGCGAGAATACCGAAGGGGAATACTCCAGCATCGGTGGGCGCATGTTCGAGGGCACCGAGCGCGAACTGGTGGTGCAGGAAACCATCATGACGCGCCACGGCGTGGACCGTGTGCTGCGGTTTGCCTTTGAGCAGGCGCGTCGCCGCCGCGGCCGCCTGACCAGCGCCACCAAATCCAACGGCATCGCCATCACGATGCCGTACTGGGACGAGCGCGTGCGCGCGATCGCTGCGCAGTACCCCGATGTCGTCGTGGACCAGTACCACATCGACATCCTGACGGCGCATTTCGTGCAGCGGCCACAGCAGTTCGACGTCGTCGTGGCCAGCAACCTGTTTGGCGACATCCTGAGCGACCTGGCGCCGGCCTGCACCGGCACGATCGGGATTGCGCCGTCGGCCAACCTGAATCCGGAGCGGCGTTTTCCGTCGCTGTTTGAGCCGGTGCACGGCTCGGCACCGGACATCGCCGGCCGTGGCATCGCCAACCCGATCGGGCAGATCTGGTCCGGTGCGCTGATGCTGGACTTTTTGGGCCACCGCAGCGCCCACGACGCCATCGTGCGCGCGATCGAGGCGGTGTTGGCGCCGGGCAGTGGCGGTCCGCGCACGCCTGACCTCGGGGGCACGGCGCGCACCATTGACGTTGGGCGTGCCGTTGCCGAGGCGCTGCGCGCCGATGTGTGACGGCTAGAATACGCCGCTTTTCGCCGCTGCTTGGGCTGCGCCGGGGCAGCGGATCGTGGAGAGCATCAACGATGAACAAAGCACAACTGATCGACCACATGGCCGAGCGCGCACAGCTAACCCGGCAGGAGGCCAGCCGGGCGTTGGAAGCCCTGCTGGAAGGGGTGACGCAAACCCTGGTGCGTGGCGGCGAGGTCACGCTGGTGGGGTTTGGGACCTTTGCGGTGGATGAGCGCGCCCCGCGCAAGGGACGCAATCCGAAAACCGGTGAAGAGGTGGCGATTCCCGCCGCTAAAATCCCCAAGTTCCGCCCTGGCAAAGGGCTGCGCGAAGCTGTCAACGGCCAGTGACCCTGGCCCGGAGGCCGCGGCCGCTCCAGGCCTTGCGGTTCCTCCGGCTGGCCCGCGCGGGCAGGTCGCGGTCATCGTCGGGTGCTTAGCTCAGTTGGTAGAGCGGCGCCCTTACAAGGCGTAGGTCGGCGGTTCGAGCCCGTCAGCACCCACCATCCCGACGAAAGCACAGGCCCAGCATCGGTCGGGCATCCTGGTCCGATGGCGCGGTCGCTGGGCACACTGGGGGCGGTGCTATGATGCCGCCGCTTTCGGGCGAGGCCCCTTCGCCCGTCACCCACGGTGTTGATCCCCCATGTTCGACCTGTTTCGCAACAACATGAAGGTGCTGATGGCCCTGCTCATGTTGTTGATCATTCCGTCATTCATCTTTTTTGGCGTGCAGGGCTACACCAGTCTGCGCGAGCGGGCCGAGCCGGTGGCCCGGGTGGCCGGCCAGCGCATCACGCGCACCGAGTGGGACGCCGCGCATCGGCGCGAAGTCGAGCGTCTGGCGGCCACGATGCCCGGGCTGGATCGCGCGCTGCTGGAAAGCGAGGACAGCCGCCGCGCGACCCTGCAGCGCCTGGTCGATGAGCGCGTGCTGGCGCAGGCCGCGCAGGATCTGCGCATGGTCGTCACCGGCCGCCGGCTGGCCGCCGAGCTGTTGCGCGATCCGACCATTGCCAGCCTGCGCAAGCCGGATGGCTCGCTCGACACCCAGCGCTACCAGGATCTGCTACGCAGCCAGGGACTGACCGCCGAACAGTACGAGGCTTTGGTGCGCACGGAT
>JANWZF010000027.1 GCA_025054905.1 Tepidimonas sp. | reverse complement strand
GAGCAGGCGCCGCGCTTTCTGTGGCAGCGCCTGTACCACGGCCGTTACGTGGTGGCGATGCGCCGCGGCCATCCCTTGGCGCAACAGCCGCTGACCCTGCAGGCGTACTGCGCGGCGCGTCACCTGCTGGTGAGTTTTTCGGGGCGACCGTTTGGCTTCGTCGACGAGGCGCTGGCGGCGTTGTCGGTGCGGCGGCGCATCGTGTTGACCGTCAACCAGTTTTTCACCGCCGGTCAGGTGGTGGCCAGCTCGGACCTGCTGACCGTGTTGCCGCAGCACTTTTTGAGCGCCACCGGCCACGCCCAGGCGCTGGCCACCCAACCGCTGCCGTTGCAAGTGCCACCGGTGCATGTGGACATGCTGTGGCACCGCAGCACCGAGGGCAGCGCCGCGCAGCGCTGGCTGCGCGCGGCGGTGCAGCGCGCGGTGGCCGCCGCCGGTCTGGAGGCGCACGATGCCTGAGCTGCGCGTGCAGCTGCTGTCGGATCTGCATCTGGAAGCCCAGCCCGACTGGCAGCCGCAGCCGGCTGCGGATGCGGATGTGCTGGTGCTGGCGGGGGACATCGGCTCGTACCAGCGCGACCGGCACGGGCGGGTCAAGATGCAGGAGCCCGACTGGGGTCTCGGGCGCTTTGCCGGCTGGCCGGTGCCGGTGCTGTTCGTGCCCGGCAATCATGAGTACGACGCGCTGGACTGGGATGAGGCGCATGCCGGTCTGCAAGCCGCCTGCCAGCGGCATGGTCTGGTCTGGCTGGAGCGGCGCATCCACGTGCTGGGAGGGGTGCGGTTTGTCGGCACCACGCTGTGGAGCGACTACGACGCGCTGGCTTTGGTGCCGTCGCAGCGCAAGGGCAAACCGCGGCCGATCGGCGATGCGCAGCAGCACCGTCTGCAGCAGCGCCAGCGGGCTTACCGCGCGGCCAACCACTACCTGGCGCAGGCCGGCACCCAGCGTCATGGGCGGCTGTTCGACGCCGAGGCGATGCGCGCCGAGGCCCTGCAGTGCCAGCGCTGGTTGGCCCAGGCTCTGGCGCAGCCGTTTGTCGGCCCGACGGTGGTGGTGACGCATTTTGCCCCGAGTCTGCGCAGCGCCGACCCGCGCTATGGGCTCCAGCCGGGCACCGCCGGGTTTTGCAACGCACTGGAGGCGTTGCTGGAGCAAGCCGACCTGTGGCTGCACGGCCACGTGCATTGCCACCATGACTATCGGGTCGGACGCTGCCGCGTGGTCGCCAACCCGCTGGGCTACGCCGACAAGGGCGAGCAGGCGGGGCACGAGCCGCAGGCGGTCCTGCGCCTGGCCTGGGCCGACTGAAGCGCGCGGACGGCCCTCAGGCTATCATCGTGGCCATGCTCAAGCGCATCCGCGTTGAGGACGTGCGCCTCGGGATGTTCATCCACGGCTTTGCCGGCTCGTGGCTCGATCACCCGTTCTGGCGCAACCGCTTTTTGCTGGACGACCCGCAGGATCTGGAGCGCATCCGCCGCAGCGCCGTGCGCGAGGTCTGGATCGACGTCGAGCAAGGCGCCGACGTCGCGCCCGAGGCCCCGGTGGCCGAGACCGTGGCGGTTGCCGACGACGCCGCGCCGCTGCAGGCTGACGACGCCACGGTGCAGCGCGTGCTGCAGCCGTGCAGCCAGTCGGCCGAATTGCAGCGCGCCGCGCGGCTGCTGGACAGCGCACGTGGGGCCATCAA
Source organism: Tepidimonas sp. (assembly GCA_025054905.1). Lineage (GTDB taxonomy): Bacteria > Pseudomonadota > Gammaproteobacteria > Burkholderiales > Burkholderiaceae_C > Tepidimonas. The sequence continues at coordinate 586 of JANWZF010000027.1, read as the reverse complement.
GGACATGTTCCAGGACGCGCGCATGGGCCGGGCGATCGACCGCCATGTCATGCGTGCGGTGGCCGAAGAAATCGCCGACAGCGTCACGCGCAACGCCGGTGCGCTGGTCAGCCTGGCGCGGGTCAAGACCGCTGACGAGTACACCTACATGCATTCGGTGGCGGTGTGTGCGCTGATGGTGGCGTTGGCGCGCCAGCTGGGCCTGCCCGACGACCAGGTGCGTGCGGCCGGCTTTGCGGGATTGCTGCACGATGTGGGCAAAGTGGACATCCCGCTGGACATTCTGAACAAACCGGGCAAGCTCACGGATGAGGAATTTGCCATCGTGCGCGAGCACCCGCGCCGTGGCTGGCAGCGGCTGCGGGCCGCCGGAATCGAAGACGAAGCGGCGCTGGAGGTGTGCCTGCACCACCACGAGCGCCTGGATGGTCGCGGTTACCCCGATGGCCTCCGTGGCGAGGCGGTGACGTTGATGGCGCGCATGGGGGCGGTGTGCGACGTCTACGATGCCATCACCTCCAACCGCCCCTACAAGGCCGGCTGGGATCCCGCCGAATCGCTCAGGCGCATGGCCAGCTGGAGCGGG
>JANWZF010000072.1 GCA_025054905.1 Tepidimonas sp. | reverse complement strand
GCGGTGCCGGATGGGCCGCTGCGGGCGGACCGATGGTCGGGGTGAGAGGATTCGAACCTCCGGCCTCTACGTCCCGAACGTAGCGCTCTACCAGGCTAAGCTACACCCCGAGGCCTGCTGCCGGATGCGTTATGCGCGACGCATCAGCAACTGAGCCGCTAATTGTAGCAGAGCCTGGCGGTGCTGCTCGCGACCCTCGTCTGCGTCAGTGGTCAGCGCCTGGGCCGCCTCAATGGCGCGCTGGGCTTCGGCGGTGGCGCAGGCGCGCGCTTCGGCCAGACCGCCGCTGGCACGCACGATGGCCAAGATTTGCGCCAGCCGGTCGCTGCCGCCGTGCTCGATAGCCTGGCGGATCAGCTCGGCCTCGTGCGGGGAGCAGCGGCGCAGCGCGCAGATGATGGGCAGCGTCACCTTGCCCTCGCGCAGGTCGTCGCCGAGGTTTTTGCCCAGCTCGGCCGCGTCCCCTTCGTAGTCCAGCACGTCGTCGACGATCTGGAACGCCGCCCCCAGGGCCTGACCGTAGGTGGCGCACAGTGCTTCGGTGCGCGCATCGGCGCCGGCCAGCAGCGCGGCCAGGCGCGCGCTGGCCTCGAACAGCTTGGCGGTCTTGGCGCGGATGACGCGCAGGTACGCCGCCTCGTCCAGGTGGGCGTCGTGCATGTTCATCAGCTGCAGCACCTCGCCCTCGGCGATCACGTTGGTGGCATCGGCCAGCACGCGCATGATGCGCATGTCGCCGCAGTCCACCATCATCTGGAACGCGCGCGAGTAGAGAAAGTCCCCGACCAGCACACTGGCGGCATTCCCAAACACCTGGTTGGCGGTCTGGCGCCCGCGCCGCAGCGTGGACTCGTCCACCACATCGTCGTGCAGCAGCGTGGCGGTGTGAATGAATTCCACCACCGCCGCCAGCGTGTGGCGGCGTGGGTCGCGGCAGCCGAGCGCCCCACACATCAGCAGCAGCAGCGCCGGGCGCACGCGCTTGCCCCCGGAGCCGATGATGTAGTGCGCCACCTGGCCCACCAGCGGCACCTCGCTGGCCAGCCGCGCGCGGATGACGCCATCGACCGCCTGCATGTCGGCAGCGACCAGTTGCAGCGCGTGGGCGGCGGAAGCGGGGGTGGAGGCGGTGGCGTTCAAGGCTGTGCGGGCGGAAAGACGGGCCGCTGGGGGCCTCTGGAAGGTTGGCTGCAGATTATAGAAACCGATCGCGCCGCGCTTCTTTATAATGGGAGTGTTCCGCGAGGAGCGTTGCAGTGACCCGGCCCGGTGCCGGGCGCCAGGCTCGACGGACGGCCGGCGGCGCGTGGGGCGACGTCGGCTCATGGTTGGCAACGACGCTCACCCACCTCCGCGTGGCGTGGGCGTGCGCGCTGCCGGCAGCGGAGGTGGTTCCCTGACGCGAGGAGTCACCGCATGAACGCACCGCTGCATCATCCCGTGCCCACCGACTGTGTCGTGGCCGATCTCGGGTTGGCCGATTGGGGCCGCAAGGAAATCCGCATCGCCGAAACCGAGATGCCCGGGTTGATGGCGATCCGCGAGGAATACGCCCCGAGCCAGCCGCTGAAGGGCGCGCGCATCGCCGGCAGCCTGCACATGACGATCCAGACCGCCGTGCTGATCGAGACGCTGCAGGCGCTGGGGGCGCAGGTGCGCTGGGCCTCGTGCAACATCTTTTCGACGCAGGACCACGCCGCTGCGGCGATTGCCGCGGCCGGCATGCCGGTGTTTGCCTTCAAGGGCGAGACGCTGCAGCAGTACTGGGACTACACGCACCGCATTTTCGAATTCGGCCCGGCCGGCAGTCCCAACGAGGGGCCGAACATGATCCTGGACGACGGTGGCGACGCCACGCTGCTGATGCACCTGGGCTGCAAGGCCGAGCGCGATCCGTCGGTGCTGGAGCAGCCCAAGAGCGAGGAAGAGCGCGTGCTGTTTGCCGCCATCCGCGCGCGTCTGGCGCAGGATCCGACCTGGTACAGCCGCAAGGCTGCGGGCATCATCGGTGTGACCGAGGAGACCACCACCGGTGTCAAGCGCCTGCAGCAGATGGCCGCGCGCGGCGAGCTGATGTTTCGCGCCATCAATGTCAACGACTCGGTGACCAAGAGCAAGTTCGACAACCTCTACGGCTGCCGCGAGTCGCTGGTGGACGGCATCAAGCGCGCCACCGACGTGATGGTGGCGGGCAAGATCGCCGTCGTCTGCGGCTACGGTGACGTCGGCAAGGGCTCGGCGCAGGCCCTGCGGGCGCTGTCGGCGCAGGTGTGGGTCACCGAGATCGACCCGATCTGCGCGCTGCAGGCGGCGATGGAGGGGTACAAGGTCGTCACGATGGACTGGGCGTGCGACAAGGCCGACATCTTCGTGACCGCCACCGGCAACAAGCACGTCATCACCTACGAGCACATGGCCCGGATGAAGGACCAGGCCATCGTCTGCAACATCGGCCACTTCGACAACGAGATCGACGTGGCGTCGCTGGAGGCGCGCTGCCGCTGGGAGGAAATCAAGCCGCAGGTCGACCACGTGATTTTCGACGACGGCAAGCGCATCATCCTGCTGGCCAAGGGGCGGCTGGTCAATCTGGGCTGCGCCACCGGGCACCCCAGCTATGTGATGAGCAGTTCGTTTGCCAACCAGACGATCGCGCAGATCGAGCTGTTCACGCACCGCGACTACTACGAAAAAGGCAAGGTCTACGTGCTGCCCAAGCATCTGGACGAAAAGGTGGCGCGGCTGCAGCTGAAGAAACTCGGCGCGATGCTGACCGAGCTGACCGACGAGCAGGCCGCCTACATCGGCGTGCCCAAGGAGGGGCCGTACAAACCCGACAGCTACCGCTACTGAGCGCAGGCGAGTGCGGGGATGCGGGCGGACCAGGCCCTGGTGGCCGCGGGGCTGGCGGCGTCGCGCTCGGCGGCGCAGCGGCTGATCGAGGCGGGGGCGGTGCGCTGGCGCGCACCCGGGGCTGCTGACTGGCAGCCCCTGCGCAAAGCCGGCCAGGACGTGCCGGCGGATGCGCAGTGGCAGTTGGCCGACGACGCCGAGGTGCGCTACGTCTCGCGCGGCGGGCTCAAGCTCGCGGCGGCGCTGCAGCGCACCGGCGTGCCGGTGGCCGGGCGGCGCTGCCTCGACGTGGGCCAGAGCACCGGGGGCTTTACCGACTGCCTGCTGCAGGCTGGGGCGGTGCAGGTCGTTGGGGTGGACGTCGGGCACGGGCAGCTGCACCCGCGGCTGCGCGCCGATCCCCGCGTGCTGGCGCTGGAAGGCTGCAACGCGCGCGACCTGTCCGCCCAGCGGCTGGTGGCCCTGGGCGGCCCACGCGCGGCGCCGCCGTTCGACCTGATCGTCGGCGACCTGTCGTTCATCTCGCAGACGCTGGTGTGGCCGGCGCTGGTGCCGCTGTTGGCGCCAGGCGGGTCGATGCTGATGCTGGTCAAGCCGCAGTTCGAGCTGCAGCCGGCCGACATCGGCCGCGGCGGCCGGGTGCGCGATGCGGCAGCCCATGCCCGCGTGCGGGCCCGCATCGAGCAGGCGGCCGCCGCGCTAGGGTTGACGCTGCGCGACTACTTTGACAGTCCGATCGCCGGGGGCGACGGTAACCGGGAGTTTCTGGCATGGCTGTGCCGTTGAGTTTTGAATTTTTTCCGCCCAAGACACCCGAGGGAGCGGCCAAACTGCGCGCCGCGCGCCAGCGCCTGTACGCGCTAAAGCCACAGTTCTGTTCGGTGACGTACGGCGCTGGCGGCTCCACGCAGGAGGGCACCTTCGCCACCGTGGGAGAGATCCTGGCCGAGGGGGTGGAGGCGGCGGCGCATTTCTCGTGCATCGGCGCGACGCGCGCGCGCGTGCGCGCGCAATTGGCCGAGCTGCAGCGCATGGGCGTCAAGCGCCTGGTGGCGCTGCGGGGCGACCTGCCCAGCGGCTATGGGCTTGGAGGCGAGTTTGCGTTTGCACGCGATCTGGTGGCCTTCATCCGCGCGGAGTTTGGCACCGCTTTTCACATCGAGGTTGCGGCCTACCCCGAGATGCACCCGCAGGCGCGCTCGCCGCAAGCCGACCTGCAGGCGTTCGCCGACAAGGTGCGCGCCGGGGCCGACGGCGCCATCACGCAATACTTTTTCAACACCGACGCCTACTTCCGCTTTGTCGAGGAGGCGCGCGCGCTGGGGGTGGCGGTGCCGATCGTGCCGGGCATCATGCCGATCACCCACGCCACGCAGCTGATGCGCTTTTCGGACGCCTGCGGCGCCGAAATCCCGCGCTGGATCCGGTTGCGCCTGCAGGGCTTCGGTGACGACGCGGCGTCGATTCGCGCCTTTGGGCTGGATGTGGTCAGCGCGCTGTGCGAGCGGCTGCTGCGCGGCGGTGCACCGGGGCTGCACTTCTACACGATGAATCAGGCCGAGCCGACGCTGGCGATCTTGCAGCGGCTGGGGCTGGCTGGAGGTTGACGCCCGGACTGGGGCGATCCGGGGGGGCGAGCGGGGCCTTCGTCTTCCCTGAAGGTCAGGGCGCTGCCGGGCCGCGGCGCACCAGCGTCAGCGGCCCATACCAGGCGCGGGCGCGCGAGCGCGTGTTGTTGGCGTCGGTCATCAGGCCGACGGCCACCAGTGCGCTGGGGGTTTCCCCAAAGAGGGCCTGCATGTCGGCCACCGGATCGCGCTGCAGATCGAGCCAGCGGCCCAAAGACTCGGGACCGCTGGCCACCACCAGCTTGCGGATGCGACCCGTGCCCGGGTGGCGCACCACGGTGCCCACGGGCAGCCGCGCGTCCCAGACGTACATCAGCGTCGCATCGGGCAGCGGCTCGCCGGTGACCAGGCGCGCCAGCTCCGAGAGCTGGTGATCGCGCGCGGTCCAGTGCTCGCGCCCCCCTTCGAAGGCCAGGATCACCCGCGCCACGGCATCGTCGGTGTCGCGCTCGCTGATGTCAAACGCCGGATTGAGCTCGTCCACCCACCACGACCAGCGCAGCGCGGCGATGTCGTCCGCGGGCACGCGCAGCCGCATCCGCACCGCCGAGGTGCCCGCGTCGCTGTCGGCGTGCAGCGCAGGGCGCCCCTCGTGCTGGCCGGCGTGGTAGTGGGTGATGCGACGCTGCGGAAAGACGTGGTGCTCCCAGCGGGCCCCAGGGGCCAGCTGGCTGGCGCGCGCCCAGTCGGATTCGGCCAGCGCGGCCTCGGGGCGCGCCGCAGGGGGCCCACTGGCGCAGCCGACCAGCGCGGCCGCCGTGCCGCAGCCCAGCCAGGTCAGGGCACGGCGGCGGCCCGCGCTGGGTAGGGCCACCGTGGGCGTGGAGGCCCAGGCCGGGTGGTCAGGGGGCGGGGAGATGGGGACGGCTTTCATCAGTCACAGGCAACTCAGGTGGGACCAGCGCCGCCGTTATAGCGCAAGGTCATGTCGTCATGACGCAAAAGTCGTGGACGGCCCTAGCGGCGATGCGCTATCGTTGCCGGCGTTTGCGTTTTGCCAATCCCCTAGCGAGGAGAACGTGCCGATGCGATTCGAGACCCAGGCCGTGCATGCCGGCTACCGCCCCGACCCCACGACCAAGGCCGTCGTGCCCCCGATCTACCAGACCGTGGCGTACGCGTTTGACAGCGCGCAGCATGGGGCCGACCTGTTCGACCTGAAGGTGCCGGGCAACATCTACACGCGCATCATGAACCCGACCCAGGCGGTGCTGGAGGAACGGCTGGCGGCGCTGGAAGGCGGCATCGGCGCGCTGGCGCTGGCCTCGGGCCAGGCCGCCATCACCTACGCGATCCAGACCATCGCCGAAGCGGGCGACAACATCGTCTCGGCCAGCGCCCTCTATGGCGGCACCTACAACCTGTTCGCCCATACGTTGCCGCAATACGGCATCGAGGTGCGCTTTGCCGACAGCGACCAGCCCGCAACGTTTGAGCCGCTGATCGACGCGCGCACCAAGGCGATTTACTGCGAATCGATGGGCAACCCGCGTGGCAACGTCACCGACATCGCGGCGCTGGCAGCCATTGCGCACCGCCACGGCGTGCCGCTGATCGTCGACAACACCGTGCCCAGCCCCTACCTGTGCCGGCCGTTTGAACACGGGGCCGACATCGTCGTGCATTCGCTGACCAAGTACCTGGGCGGCCACGGCACCAGCGTCGGCGGTGCGATTGTCGACAGCGGCAAGTTCCCCTGGGCCGAGCACAAGGCGCGCTTCAAGCGCCTCAACGAGCCCGACGTCAGCTACCACGGCGTCGTCTACACCGAAGCGCTGGGGCCGGCGGCCTACATCGCGCGCGCGCGCGTGGTGCCGCTGCGCAACATGGGCGCGGCGATCTCGCCGTTCAACGCCTTTTTGATCCTGCAGGGTATCGAGACGCTGCCGCTGCGCATGGACCGCATCTGCGACAACACGCTGGCGGTGGCGCAGTACCTGCGCGCGCATCCGAAGGTGCGCTGGGTGCGCTACGCGGGCCTGGCCGACGACCCCTACCACGCGCTGGCGCAGCGCTACCTGGGGGGGCGCGCTTCGGGGCTGCTGACTTTTGGCATCGAAGGCGGGCGTGCCGCGGGCGAGCGCTTTTTGGACGCGCTGCAGCTGTTCACGCGTCTGGTCAACATCGGGGATGTGCGCTCGCTGGCCACGCATCCGGCCAGCACGACGCACCGCCAGCTCTCGCCCGAGGAGCTGGCCAAGGCCGGCGTGACCGAAGACACCGTGCGCCTGTGCGTGGGCATCGAGCACATCGAGGACCTGAAGGCCGATCTGGAGCAGGCGCTGTCACGGGCGTGACACATCGGGGGCGGAATTGCCCCAATGGGATCGTGCTCGAGCGCTGGCTACGATGCCGCTGCCGTTCCCCACATGGGGACTGGGCGTGCCCAGGACCGGAAGGGTGGCTTGGGTTCATGACCATGCAGAGATCTCTCATGACGTTTTCAAGCCTTGTGACGGGTGCGCAGCGGGATGCGCCGGCCGGGTCCGAGTCCTGCCGCCGTTCTCTTTTTCAGCGGCATGGGCCATGGGCTCCGGCGGTGGAGCTGATGCGGCGGCTGCGCTTTGCGGGCAAGTCCCTGGTCATCTCCGCTTGCTTTCTGGCACCGCTGGTGTTGCTGGCCGTGCTGTGGGTGCGCACAGCCTGGCACGATGTCGCGCTTGCCGAGCGCGAGGCGGTGGGAGCCCAGTACCTGCGGCAGCTCTTGCCGGTGCTGCGCTTGGCCCAGCAGCAACGTGTGCTGGCCGATATGGATGTCCTGGGCATGGAGGAGGCGCGCACCTTGCGCAGCCGCATCGGCGACGAGCTGCGGCAAGCCCTGGCCCATTGGGAAGCCCTGGACCGCCAGGTCGCCGCCCAGCTGGCCACGGACGCCCTGCGGCAACAGTTGATTCAAGGGGTGCAGGAGCAGCTGCAGGAAGGCCAAGGAGCCCCAACGGCCTCCGCGGTGTCGGCCGTCTTGCGCTTGTGGGAGCACGTGGCCGAGACCTCGGGCCTGCTGCTGGACCCCGAGCCGCGCACCTATTATCTGATGGCCACCGTGGTATCGGACATGCCCGATGCGCTGGTGGCGGTTTCGCAGTCCCGGCGGCTGGCCGCGTTTCAGCTGCGCTCGGCCAACGAAGAAACGGCGCGTCGGTTGTCGGACCAGCTGGCTCGGCTGGATGTTTCGTTGGATCGGGCGGCGCGCAGCTGGGCGCAGTTTCAGCGGGCATCAGGGCAGGCGTCGACGCCGCAGCCCGTCGCTGAATTGACCCAGGCCAAAGGTCTGGTTCGCCACGGGCGCGAGGAGATTCTCGCGGATCTGGCCACCGATGATCCGGCGACTTACTTCCGCTCGCACGACGCCACCGTCGACGGGCTGTTCGCTTTTGTCGATCAGGGGCTTGGACAGTTGCAGGCCCTCACGCTGCAGCGTGCGCACGCGTTGCGGCAAGCCATCTTGATGGCGGGCTGCGTCGTGGTGGTGTCCATGGTGGCCGCGCTGTATCTGTTCGTGGGCTTTTACCGTGTCAACCGAGGCGGTCTCCATGTCGTGGCGTGCCACTTGGAGCGCATGGCGCAGGGCGATCTGCATGAGGCACCGCCCCCTCCGTGGGGGCGGGATGAGCCGGCTGACCTGATTCAGCATCTGCGGCGGGCGTACGACTCCCTGCGCGCACTGATCCTCGAAGTCGGGCAGGCTTCGAACGAATTGGTTCAGGTCGCGGCCGATGTGGGCGCCGGTGCGCAGCAGCTGCGCGAGCGCACCCAGGCCACGGCGGCCAATCTGGAGCAGCAGGCCGCGGCGATGGAAGAAATCATGACCACGCTCGAAAGCGGCTTGGAGCGCGTGGCGGCCTCCAGTGAGCAGGCAGCCCGCAACGCCCAGTTGGCCAGCGAGGGTGGGCAGGTCGTGGGCGAGGTGGTGCAGACCATGCAGGCCATTCGCGAATCGTCCGGCCGCATCGGGGCGATCACCCATACGATCGAGTCGATCGCCTTTCAAACCAACATTTTGGCGCTCAACGCGGCGGTGGAAGCCGCGCGCGCGGGGGAGGCTGGACGCGGCTTTGCAGTGGTGGCGGCCGAGGTTCGCGCCTTGGCTCAGCGCAGCGCCGAGGCGGCCAAGGCCATCAACAGTTTGATCGCAGAAACGCTGCAGCGTGTGGCCGCTGGCGCCGACATCGTGGAGCGCGCGGGCCAGACGATGCAGCGAATCGTGGCGGCGTCCGAGGGTGTTCAAGTGCGCTTGCGTGAGATCGAAGCCGGTGCGCGCGAGCAAGCCCAGGGGATCGAACAAGCTGGACGGGCGGTGCAGGAAATCGAGCAGCGGACGCAGGAAGACACCACGCTGGTCGAGCAGTCGGTGGCCTTCAGCGACCGGCTCGCCGAACAGGCGTCCCGGCTGCGGGAGCTGATGGGCCGTTTTCGGTTGCCGCCGAGTTTGGTGTTGGCGGATTCGCCACGATTGCTGCCGATGGTGGCTGTTGGCTATGCCTCGGGTCCATCGCAGCCGGCTTAGTGAAACCGCAGACCCTTCAGGGGCGGGCCTCGCCCGCATCGACCTTCCAGGCCGCAGCCGGGCCGCGGCGCAGCGCGCCCAGCACCCAGGGCAGGGTCTCGCGCAGCTGCTCGGCCAGCGTGTAGGGCGGGTTGATGACGAACACGCCGCTGGCGCGCAGCGTGCCGATGGCGCGTCCGCGCGCGGCCGCAGCCTTGGCGGCGGCATCGGCAGGGGTGCCGACGTTGAGCTCGGCCTGCAGCCAGGCGCGGCCGTGGTGCACCGCCAGCGCACGCAGCCGCTTGGGCAGGGCGTGGGCCTGTTCGCGCCCGACCAGGGGGTACCACACCAGGTAGCAGCCCTGCGCGAAGCGGTGCAAGGCTTCGCCGACGCAGGCCACCACCGTGGCGTAATCGCGTTTGAGCTCGTAGCTGGGGTCGATCAGCACCAGCGCGCGCCGCGTGGGCGGGGGCAGCAGCGCACGCAGGCCGGCAAAGCCGTCGTCGCGGCGCAGCGTGATGGCCGGGCGTGGTTCGCGCTGCAGCCAGGCGCGCACGGCACGGTCGAGCAGGCGGCCATCGGTGGGGTGCCACTCGAACAGCGCCAGCCGGTCCTGCGGGCGCAGCCGCGTGGCCAGCAGCGCTGGCGAGCCCGGGTAGTGGCGCAGCCCGCCGTCCGGGTTGAAGGCAGCCACCGCCTCCAGGTACGTGCGTGCCAACGGGGGCGGCGGTGCGGGGGCCGCTGCCAGCGCGGCAATGCCCCAGGCGGCCTCCCCCGAGATCCGGGCAGCGTCGTGATCGAGGCGGTACTGGCCAGCTCCCGCGTGCGTGTCCACCAGCAGCAGCCCGCCTTCCTTGTGCTGCAGGTGTTGCAGCGCGGCCAGCAGCGTCAGGTGCTTGAGCACGTCGGCGTGGTTGCCGGCGTGGAAGGCGTGTCGATAGCTGAACATGGGCCTATCGTAGCCGAGTCGGCGCGCGCGCCGCGGCGCCTTGGGCCGCTGCCAGCCTGGCGCAAAAGTGCTAGTTCAGGTTAGAATGCCATGTTTCGCAGCGCCAAGCCAGGCTCCGCGGCGAAAACTTGACCCCACCTCAGAGGCCGCCAGCAGAAGCGGCACCGACCGTGGAAAAGAGCCGGCCAAACCACAGGAAAGACGCAACATGACCAAGACCTTCAGCGCCAAGCCCGCTGAGGTGGTGCATGAGTGGTTTGTGATTGACGCCACCGACAAGGTGCTCGGACGTGTCGCCAGCGAAGTGGCACGCCGGTTGCGCGGCAAGCACAAAGCCATCTACACCCCTCACGTCGACACCGGCGACTTCATCATCGTCGTCAACGCCGACAAGATCCGTGTCACGGGCAACAAAGCCCTGGACAAGATCTACTACCGCCACACCGGCTACCCGGGTGGCATCCGCTCGATCAATTTCCGCGACATGCAGGCCAAGCATCCCGGGCGCGCGCTGGAGAAGGCCGTCAAGGGCATGCTGCCCAAGGGCCCGCTGGGTTACGCCATGATCAAGAAGCTCAAGGTCTACGCCGGCCCCGAGCATCCGCACGGCGCCCAGCAACCCAAGGTGCTGGAAATCTAAAGGAGCGGCAGCATGATCGGTGAATGGAACAACGGCACCGGCCGGCGCAAGACCAGCGTCGCCCGTGTGTTCCTGAAAAAGGGCTCGGGCAAGATCACGATCAACGGTCGTGACATCCGCGAGTATTTCGGTCGCGAGACTTCCATCATGATTGCGCGTCAGCCCCTGGTGCTGACGGGCCACGAGCAGACGTTCGACATCATGGTCAACGTCCACGGCGGTGGTGAGTCCGGTCAGGCGGGTGCGGTGCGCCACGGCATCACCCGGGCGCTGATCGACTACGATCCCAGCCTGAAGCCGCAGCTCAGCGCCGCTGGCTACGTCACGCGCGATGCGCGCGAGGTCGAGCGCAAGAAGGTGGGTCTGCGCAAGGCCCGGCGCGCCAAGCAGTTCAGCAAGCGCTGATGGCCCTTGGAGGGCTGGCGGCCCTGCAGGGCTGGCCAGTCCGCCTGGAGGCTGTGGCCGCCCGTCACGCTGGTCGTGCGGGCGGTTTTTGTTGTGCTGCGGGCCATGTCCCTGCCGCCGGTGGTGGCTTGTCGTGGGCCCTGATGAGCCGCGTTGGCCCGCTTGCGCTAAGCTTCGGAAACGAATCCCTGGACAAAAGGAAGAGGTTGCGATGAGCGCCGTTGCTGAAACCGCCGCCCCCGAGGCTGGCACCACGATGCCCGATCCGCTGGTGTTCACCGATGCTGCGGCCGCCAAGGTGGCCGAGCTGATCGCCGAAGAGGGCAATCCCGAACTGAAGCTGCGCGTTTTTGTGCAGGGTGGGGGCTGCTCGGGCTTCCAGTACGGCTTCACCTTCGATGAAGTCGTCAACGAAGACGACACGCAAATGGTCAAAAACGGCGTCACGCTGCTGATCGACGCGATGAGCCTGCAGTACCTGATGGGCGCCGAGATCGATTACAAAGAGGATCTGCAGGGCGCGCAGTTCGTGATCCGCAACCCCAATGCGGTGACCACCTGCGGCTGCGGTTCGAGCTTCAGCGTCTGACGCCGGCTGCACCCGAACCCGGGGTTAGGCCGGGTAGAGTGCGCCCAGGATGCGCGGCCCGGCGGCTCCGGTCACCTCGGGGACGTTGCCGGCCCGGCCTTGGAGATGCTGGGCGGCCAGCCAGGCAAAGGCGGCCGCCTCGACCCATGGCGCTGGCCATCCGTGCGCATCGGTGGGCTCCACCGGCACCGGCCACAGCCGCTCGGCCAGGCCGTTCATCAACTGGCGGTTGCGCGCCCCGCCGCCGCACACCAGCACGCGTTGCAGGCTGCCGGGGCCAGCTTCGCCCCAGTCGCCCTCCATCAGCGCGCGCGCCACGGTTTCCACGGTCAGCGCCGCCAGGGTCGCCTGCACATCGACCGGGTCAAGGGGCTCCAAGCGGCGCAGCAGCGCGTCGAGCCCTTCCAGCGTGTAGCGGTCGCGCCCGGTGCTGCGGGCTCCCCGCTTCTGCAGCCAGGGGTCGGCCAGCAGCGCCTGCAGCAGGTCAGGGTGCACCGTGCCCTGGCGTCCCCAGGCTCCGTCGGCATCGAACGGCTGCCCCGTGTGGCGCTGGCACCAAGCGTCCAACAGCACGTTGCCGGGGCCGGTGTCAAAGCCGCGCACCTGGCCGTCGGCGCGCAGCAGCGTGGCGTTGGCGATGCCCCCCAGGTTGACCACCGCCACGGCCTGCCCGGGCACGCCGAAGGCAGCGCGGTGAAACGCCGGCACCAGGGGCGCTGCCTGGCCACCGGCGGCCACGTCGCGGCTGCGCAGGTCGGCCACCACCGCGATGCCGGTGCATTCGGCCAGCCGCGCCGGGGCCAGCACCTGGATCGTGTAGGGGGTGGCATCGCCATCCAGCCGGGGATGTCCGGGCGGGCAGTGACGCACGGTCTGCCCGTGCGCGCCGATGGCGGCCACGTCACGCGCCGCAAGGCCGGCCTTGTGCAGCAACCGATCCACCACGTCGGCATACAGCTCGGCCAGCGCCCAACCGGCCTGTTGCGCGCGGTGCAGCTCGTCCTCACCCGGGGTTTGCAGGGCCAGCAGGGCTGTGCGCAGCGACGCCGGCATGGGCTGATAGACATGGGCGCGTACCCGTCCAGCGTCGTCGCCGTCGAAGGTGGCCAGCACGCCATCGACACCGTCGAGCGAGGTGCCGGACATCAGGCCGATGCAGTGCACCGCCATGGCCAGGCGTTATTCCGCGCTGGCCTGCACGATCCAGCGCGCTGCGTCCAGCTTGCCCTGCATGGTGCTGGCCAGTTGCGTGAAGGCCGCTCGCCAGCGGGCGTCCAGCGGTTCGCCGCCGGGGTTGTCGCGCGCGATGGTCAGGGGATCGCGGTGCTGGCCGCCGACGATGTATTCGAAATGCAGGTGCGCACCGGTGGCCGTGCCAGTGGCGCCGACCGCGCCGATCAACTGGCCCTGCTCGATGCGCTGGCCTTTGCGCACGTCGATGCGGCTCAGGTGCGCGTAAAGGGTCTTGCGGTTGTTTTTGTGCTGCAGGATGACCACGTTGCCGTAGCCCCGTTGCCAACCGGCAAACTCCACCACCGCGTCGGCGACGCTGCGCACCGGGGTGCCGGTGGGGGCCGAGTAATCGACGCCCAGATGGGCGCGACGGTCGCCATACACCGGGTGAAAGCGCATGCCGTAGCCGGAGCTGACGCGCGTGAACGCCAGCGGCGAAGCCAAGAAGGCGCGCGCCAGGCTTTCGCCGCGGAAGTTGTAATAGGCGCCTCGGCCTGCGCCCGGCGGCTCAAACCACACCAGGCCGTGTTCGCGGCCGGCGTTGACGAAGCGCGCCGCCAACAGCCGGCCGTAGCGCAGCACTTCGCCGTCGGCTTCCAGGGCTTCGTAGACGACCTCGAAACGATCGCCGACCCGCAGATCACGCCGGAAATCGATTTCACCCGCCAGCAGGTCGGCCAGTTGCGTGGCGACGCTGTCCGGCAGACCGGCGGCGTCGGTGGCGGCGAACAGCGAGCTGCGGATCACGCCGCTGGCCAGGCGCACGGTGGTCTGCGGCGCCAGGCTGTCCTGCCGGGCGCTGAAGCCGTGCGCGTGGCGCTCGATCACCAGCTGCTCGACGCGAGCCGCATCGGCCTTGGGCAGCCAGCGTGCCTGCAGGCGTTGCAGCCGTCCGTCGTCGTCCACTTCGACGCTGACGCGCTTGCCGGGCTGGCCGCGCCACAGCTGGGCAGCACGTGCGTCCTGCCGCAGGAAGGCTTCGGCGGCGCGGTCGCGCACGCCCAGACGCTGTAGCAGCGCGGCCAGGGTGTCGTCCCGGCGCGTCACGTCGGTGCGGTACAGCACGAAGGGCGCGGCTGCATCCGCTGCTGGAGCGAGGGTCAGCGGCAGCGCTTCGGTCACCTGTTGTTGCGGCAACTGCTCGAAGGCGGCATCCAGCGGCCCGGTGCC
>JANWZF010000270.1 GCA_025054905.1 Tepidimonas sp. | reverse complement strand
TTGTCCCAGGTGTCACGCAGCGCCGCGCAGGCAGCCTCAACCGCCGCCGGCTGGGCATCGAACAGGTGCACGGTGCAGCCGGCCTGCGCGGCGATCTGGGCGATGCCGCGACCCATGGCACCGGTGCCGACGACGCCGATGTTGTGAAAAGTGAGACGATCTTGGACCTGGAACATGTGGGTAACGGAATGCGGAAGGACTGACCTATGACAGAATCGGGGAAACCGGTTTGTTGGCCCGGACATGCCCGTCGATCTGGACATGCCTCTACCTTATTGTCAGGGATCTTAGGATGCGTTTGCTGGTCTACCTAGTTGGTGCTGGGGTTGCCATCGCGGCGATGGCAAGGGCACAGACCTTGGGAGCAGCAATCGGCACGGTGTGGATTGGGCGACCGCTCGACATCGTGGTGACGAGTGATCACGGGGTTGACGAGGCGGATCCTAGTGCCCTTTGCGCGGCGGCGCGGGTTCGTTTTGGCGAAACACCTCTGCCGGCCAGCGAGGTCTCGGTTTCCATGGTGCGCGACCGCGGATCGGGGGGGACAGGACTGCGGGTCACGACCGTCAGTCCCGTCGATGAACCTTACGTCCACGTGCAGCTCAGTGTGGGCTGCAAGGGTAGCTTTACGCGGTCCTACACCCTTCTGGCCCAGCTGTCACCCCCTACGGTCGCGGATTCTCGGTCGATGGTCACGCCGGCTGCTAGCGGTGATCGGGCATTGACACAGCTGTCCTCTTCCGCCAAGTCGCCAGCGGCTTCTGGGCAGGCATCACCTCGGCGGGCCGAAGCGGCGGGCCCGACGGGCTCTTCCGCGGACCCGGCCCAAGCTCGGAAGGTTAGCCCGCCCCCCGCTCGGCATGAGGGTTTGTCATGGTGGGGGCGACTTGCCCAGCGTTTGCAGGCCTCGCCGGCGCAAGCAGGCGCGGGCTCAGCTCTCAAAGTAGAACCCCTGGTGTTTGAATCGGATGAGGCCTTCCTTGAATTCCTCCAGCGGCGTGATTCGCCCGAGGTCGGCTTGAATCGATCCGAAGACGAGGAGGCGCAGCGGCAGAAGCAGGAAGAATTGCGGCAAAGCCTAGAAGCTGTCCGTAAAGAGCTGCAGTCGCTTCAGCAGGAAAACGTTAGCCTGCGGACCCAGTTGGCCGATCGAGACCAGACCTCAACTTACTATCAAGCTGCGATGGCTGCGTTGGGGCTGCTCGCGATCACGCTGGTGGGCTGGCAGGCACTACCAAGGCTTCGGCGACACGCCGATCCCAAGCGCCCTTGGTGGAAGCTGGAGCCGATCCTCCAGCTCGGGAAAAAGGCCGATCCGCAGAGCCCGCTCGTTGCGGCGGGTGTGGGCGACGACCAGCCGGTTCGGCCTCGGGTCGTCAGTGAACGTCAAGGGGATGAGACCACGCCCCTGCAGGTCGAAGAGGAACCGGTTGGTTGGTCTAGTGTCCCTGTGTCGTCTGATGTTCCCCCTGGTGCGGCTGGAAAGAAGGCGGTCGCCCAACCCGACGGACCGGATGACCCAGACAGAGCCTCCCCGCCCGCAGCGCCGCTGGATCTGGCCGCCCTGCATGAGCTGTGGGAGCGAGTGGCGTTTTTCGAGGACCTGGGACAGATCGCCGATGCGGTGGCGGCGTTGCGCAGCTTCGTGCTGGCGCACCCGCGCGCGTCGGAAGCGCCGTATTTGCGTTGGTGGGCACTCGCCAACGAGCATGGTCTGGATGTCGGATTGGCCCAAACCACGTACGAGCAGCATTACCACCGCTTGCTGCAGGGCGATGCGCGCCAGGGGACGCTGCTGGACGACCGGGCGCTGCTGCAGCGGCTGCAGGGTTGCTGGCCCGGTGACGAGGCGCGCGCGTTGCTGGAGGCGGCGCTGGCATCGCAGCCAGACGAACAAGGTCAGTCGGTGCTGTCGGTGCGCTCGCTGGCCGCTTTCGACGACCTGATCACCCTGCATGGGGTGCTGGACTTGTTGCCGTTGCTGCCGATGACCGAACCGACACCGGCGGCCCAGGCTGCTGCTGCCGACTCCACGATCGAGTTCGATTTCAGCGGCTGGTCCCCCGCACCTGTGGCTGCCCCGCCGGGCGCCCCACGTTGAGGCTGGTGGCAGCCGTCAGCGCCGCACGTGCAGCGCGCCCGGGTTGACGATGTTGGTGGGCGTGCCTTTGATGTAGTTGACGACGTTGTCGAACGCCGCGGAGAAGTACTTCTCGTAGCTGTCGAGTTCGACGAAACCGATGTGCGGGGTGCAGACGCAGTTTTCCAGCCGCAGGAGCGCATGGCCTTGCAGGATCGGCTCGCTTTCGAAGACGTCGACGGCGGCCATCCCGGGGCGGCCACGGTTGAGGGCGGCCACCAGCGCATCGGGTTCGATCAGTTCGGCGCGCGCGGTGTTGACCAGCAAGGCGGTGGGCTTCATGCGCGCCAGGTCGTCGAACCGCACGCAGCCGCGCGTCTGGTCGTTGAGGCGCAAATGCAGGCTGAGCACATCGCTGTCGGCGAACAGGGCCTCCCGGCTGGCGGCCACCTCGAACCCATCGGCGGCCGCCTGCTCACAGCTGGCCGGCCGACCCCACACCATCACCCGCATGCCGAACGCGCGCCCGTAGCCGGCCACCAGGCGGCCGATGCGGCCGTAGCCCCAAACGCCCAGGGTACGGCCGCGCAGCACCATGCCCAGCCCGAAATTGGGTGGCATCGAGGCCGCTTTCAACCCGGATTGCTGCCAGGCTCCATGCTTGAGGTGGGCCACGTACTGGGGGATGCGCCGCATCGCCGCCATGATCAAGGCCCAAGTCAGCTCGGCCGGGGCGACTGGATCGCCCACGCCTTCGGCCACCGCCACGCCGTGTTCGGTGCAGGCTTGCACGTCGATATGCGGGCCCACGGCTCCCGTCTGGGCGATCAGCTTCAGACGCGGGAGTTTTTCCAGCAGCTGGCGCGTGATCTGGGTCCGCTCGCGGATCAACACGACGATGTCGGCATCGCGCAGCCGCACCGCCAGCTGTCCTACCCCCTTGACGTTGTTGGTGTACACCTTGGCCGGGTAGGGGTCGAGCTTGCGCGCGCAGGCCAGCTTGCGCACGGCGTCCTGGTAATCGTCGAGGATCACGATGTTCATGGGGGGCATTGTGCCCGCTGTCGCCCCCGTGTCGGCGCCGCGGGCCCACAGCGGCTACCATGTCGGAATGGCCCTGTCGATTCCGCCGTCAGCGACGCCCGTTGCCCCAGCCCCGACGTCGTGGCAGCAGGACGTGCGGGTGATCGGTCTGGTCGGGCTGGCGCATGCCACGTCGCACTTTTCGCATTTGCTGCTGGCGCCGCTGTTTCCGGTCTTCATGCGCGAGTTCGGCCTGAGCTACTCCCAGGTCGGGCTGCTGACGAGCCTGTTTTTCATCATTTCTGGGGTAGGGCAGGCGCTGTCGGGCTTTCTCGTCGATCGTGTGGGGGCTCGCCCGGTCCTGTTTGCGTCGATCCTGTGTTTCATCGGCTCGGCGCTGGCGGCAGCCACGGCGCAGGGTTATGCCAGCTTGCTGCTGGCCGCGGTGCTGGCTGGCTTGGGCAACGCACCGTTTCACCCGGTGGATTTTTCGATCCTCAACCAACGCGTCACGCCCCAGCGTCTGGGTTACGCGTTCAGTGTGCATGGTCTGACCGGCAACCTCGGCTGGGCGCTGGCCCCGGTGTTCCTGGTGGGCTTGGCGGCGCTGGATCACTGGCGCAGCGCCTACTGGGCGGCGATCGGGGTGTATCTGGCGGTGTTGGCGTTGCTGGGCTGGCAGCGTGAGCACCTGGCCACCCAGGTGGTGCGCCGTTCGGCGAACCCATCCGCGGCGGACGACCTGGCGTTTTGGCGTCGGTCGGTGGTGTGGTGGTGTTTTGGATTCTTTTTGCTGTCGACGATGACGCTGGCGGTGGTGCAGACCTACGCGAGCTCGATTCTGCAAGCGATGCACGCGGTGCCGCTGCACACCGCCACCCTGACCGTGACCGCCTACATGTTGGCTGGGGCGGTGGGCATGCTGCTAGGGGGATGGGTGGCTGCGCGGTCGGCGGCGGTCGATCGGGTGGTGGCATTGACGATGGCCACCGGTGCGTTGTTGATGGCGCTGGCCTCCACGGGTTGGCTCGGAGGCTCCGGCACGATGGTGGCGCTGGCGGTAACCGGGCTGGCCATCGGCATCGGTGGTCCGAGCCGCGATCTGCTGATCCGTCGTGCCACACCCCCAGGCGCCACCGGTCGGGTCTACGGTACCGTGTACTCCGGGCTGGACACCGGGTTTGCGCTGGCCCCGCTGCTGTTCGGGGTGTTGATGGACCACGGTTGGTACGCTGCCACGTTGGCCGCCGGTGCGGCCACATTGCTGCTGGCCACCCTGGCCGCGCTGGCGGTCGGCGAACGCACGCGCAACGCATGACCGCGACCCGGGCGGTGGCCACGGTCAACCGCCCTTGCGCAACCGCGCGATGAAAAAGGCGTCAGTCCAGCAGGTTGGAAGCACCCTGCGCGCGTGTTGCAATCCGGGGTGCAGGGCCCGTTTCTCCCACTCGGTCAGGCCCGGGATGGACGGCAGCGGGCAGGGCCACGGCAGGGGATCGACCTGCAGTTCGGGCTGCTCGCGCAGCAGCGCATCCAGCACCAGCTCGTTTTCCTGCGGTGACATCGAACAGGTGCTGTAGACGAGCACACCGCCGGGCCGCAGCGCCTGCACTGCGGATCGCAGCAGGCGCGCCTGCAACGCGGCACTGGCGCGCACTTTGCGCGGGCTCCAGTGTGCCCATGAGGTGGGATCCAGCCGCGTGAACTGGGCTTCGCTGGAGCAGGGGGCATCCAAGAGCACCCGATCGAAGCGCTGTGGTACGCGCCGCCCCACGACGGTGCCGTCCGTCAGGTAGAGGCGAGCGTTGGTCACCCCTAGTCGCTGCAGATTGGCCCGCAAACGGAAGAAGCGCGCCCGCACCGGCTCGACGGCTGCGATGCGCCCGCTGTTTTGCATCAGCGCGGCCAGCAGCGCGGTTTTGCCGCCCGGGGCGGCGGCCAGATCCAGGATATGTTCTCCGGGCTGCGGCTGCAGCGCCCAGACGGCTGACATGCTGGCGGCTCCTTGGATGTACAGCGAGCC
>JANWZF010000268.1 GCA_025054905.1 Tepidimonas sp. | reverse complement strand
GGGCGCGGGCGCGCCCGGGAGTGGGAGGGGTGGTGATGGATCAGCGCTTGCCGAGACGGGCGAGTTCGGCCAGCACCATCATGATGGCCGGGCCGACGAAGGCGATGACGACGGGCCAGGATGCGCCCATCAGGAAGGCGGTCAACCCCGTGCCAAGACTGGCCAGAAGGCCCAGGAAGCTGGCCAGGATGCCAAGTTTCGAGTCCCGCGCGGCCAGCCGCACGCCTTCTTGCTGCAAGGCAAGCTGCCCCGATTCGATGGCGTGGCGGTGTTTCTGTTCGGTCTCGGCCATGGCCAGCAGCCGCTGGGCGGCGCCTGGAACGATGCGCTCGAACTGCTCCAGCGTGGCCGGTGGCGGCAGCGGGCCGGCCCAATGGGCAACGGAGACTTCTTCCCGCCTGGGGTCAGCGGGCCTCGATTTCGGCGGCGAGTCTTTCATGGGCGCGGCGGAAGTCTTCGCCGATGCGCATCCAGTCGCCGCGCAGGGCGCTCATATCGTCGCGCACGGGCAGCGGCGCGCGCGCGCGCTCCAAGGCCGCGAGCAATCGCGCATGGCGCTCGGCATGCGGCACGAAGGCCGAGGTCAGCCCCAGCGACACGCCCGACAGAAAAGCGGAGACGTTCATGGCTGACAAGATAGCACAGAAAGACCTCAAGACCGAACTTACCCGCCCGTCGCAGACGGGGCTGAGGAGCGTCTGGCAGTGGCGGCCGCTGGCCTCCCTCACCGCGGCGGCGGTGGCCGACATCCTGCGCCGCGCGGCGATGGGCGATGCGCGCGACTTTCTCATCGCCGCCGCCGACATCCGCGAAAAAGACCTGCACTACGCCGCCGTGCTGCAGACCCGCACGCTGGCGGTTACCGATCTGCCCATCGACATCCAGCCATGGGACGACTCCGCACCAGCCAGGCGCGCCGCCGAATACGGGCGGCGGCTTGAAGCCGGGCAGATCAAGCCCGAAGCGCCCCAGGAGCCGCTGGTGGAATGGACAAACCCCCGCACCGGCGAGGTGCGGCTCATCCCCTGGGCCATCGACCCCGGCTTTGCCTACAACGTCGGCGAGGCCAGCTTGCGCTGGCGGGCATTGCTGGACCTGGTGGCCGACAAGGCCGAAGGCTGGGCGGCGCCCATGGCCGCGACGGCGCTGGCGAATCTGGCCGCCTCACCGACCTTTGCCCGCTGGTATGACAACCCCCGTGGCGCCTGGCCGCTGGCGCGCCTGCCCGATGCAGATGCCAAGACGCTGGGCGCGCAGGAAGGCGTGCGCGTGGCCAGGATGAGCGAGGGGACGGCTGTCAAGCAGCGGCAGCGCCATCCGGAACTGCGGCCCGAGGATTACGCGCGCGCCCAGGCCATCATCGATGGCGCCACGGCCAAGGCGGAAACGGTCAACCCGCAGACCGGCACGCGCAGCATGATCTACGTGCGCGAGGATGAGCGCTATGTGCTGGTGGTCAAGGCCACGCTGGACGGGCAGCGCCTCTACGTGACCTCGCTCTACCGTCTGCACGCCGACCAGGCGCGCCGGGATCTGGAGATCGCGCGCCTGCTGCGCAAAGGGAAAAAGCAATGAGGCGGCACCTGGGCCGCCTCTTGGGGCTGGCGCGCCGGACT
>JANWZF010000032.1 GCA_025054905.1 Tepidimonas sp. | reverse complement strand
CGCCGCGATGATCTCCACCAGGCGGTCGGGGTCTTTCTCGTGGATCTCCAGGTCGAACACGTCGATGCCGGCGAACTTTTTGAACAGCACCGCCTTGCCTTCCATCACCGGCTTGGCCGCCAGCGGCCCGATGTCGCCCAGACCCAGCACGGCCGTGCCGTTGGTGATGACGGCCACGAGATTGCCCCGCGCGGTGTAGCGAAACGCGTGGGCCGGGTCGGCCACGATCTCCTCACACGCAGCGGCCACGCCGGGCGAGTAAGCCAGCGCCAGGTCGCGCTGGTTGGACAGTGCCTTGGTCGGGGTGACGGCAAGTTTGCCGGGCTGCGGATGCTCGTGGTACTGCAGGGCAGCCTGCCTGAGCTGGGCACGAGGGTCGGCAAGGGAGTCGGTCACGTCGGATTCTCCGTCGAAGGCTGGGACCGCGGCCGGCCGCCGGGGTCAGGGTGCATTGTAGAAACGCGCGATCGCGCCGCTCACGCCTGCGGCGGGTCGCCCCCGGCAGCGCTGCGCTCACAGCCACCGACGCGGTTGCGCCCGCTGTGCTTGGCCGCATAGAGGGCCGCATCGGCCTGCTGCACCAGCCGGGCGGCATCCTCGGGGCCCTGCGGCACCAGCGCCGCGGCCCCGGCGCTGATCGTCACCACGGCCGCCGTGTCGGAGGCCTCATGCCGCAGCCCCAACGCCTGCACCGCCGCCACCGCTCGTTGCGCCACCACGCAGGCGCCGGCCAGGTCGGTATCGCCCAGCAGCGCCACCAACTCCTCGCCACCGTAGCGCGCCAGCAGGTCGGGCTCGCGCCGCACCACGGTGCCCAGGGCCTGGGCCACCGCGCGCAGGCAGGCATCGCCGGCCTGGTGACCATAGCGGTCGTTGTAGCGCTTGAAGTGATCGACATCGACCATCACCAGCGCCAGCGGCCGGCGTTGGCGGGCGTGGCGCGCCACTTCCTCACGCAGACGCTGCTCGAAGTAGCCGCGGTTGGCAATCCCCAGCAACCCATCGATGCGGGAAAAGGCTTCCAGCCGGCGGTTGGCGGCCTCCAGCGCGGCGGTGCGCTCGCGCACCCGCTGCTCCAGCCGCGCGTTGGCCTCCAGCAGATCCTGGTTCTGCGCCGCCAGCACGTGGTAGAGCTGCCCGACCATGCGCAGCAGGTTGGCCACCCGGCGGTCGATCGGATCTTCCTCTTCCTGGTAAGCCTGCTCAGCCGTGGCGCCGGCGCGGATGCGGGCAATCTGGCGTGCCATCGCCTGATCCACCCCCATGATGTGCAGGCCCAGCCAGGAGGTCAAAAAACCCATCAGCGTATCGCCGGGCTGGCGCAGATGCCCGCGCGCGTCCCACATCGATCGCACCTGGGCCTCGAATTCGTCGTGCAGCCGCGCGTGCAAGGCCCGATGACGGGGATCGACACCGACCTCGGCCATCAGACGCTCTTCGTCGTCGAAATGCTGACGGGCGTAAGCCAGCAGCTGCTCGAAAATCTCCTGCTGCGCCTGTGCCGACAGCGCCTGGCCATGAAATATCGCCCGGTTGAGCGCGTTGAACAGATCGACCAGCCGGTGGTGTTGCGCATCCACCGTCTCCAGCCCAGTCAGCAGCGATTCGTCCCAAACGAACACGTCAGACGGCACGGCAAGTGGGGGCGCAGAAGACGTCATGGCCGATCGGCGCGGGCAAGCGCAAGGGGCGCAAAGTATCTCACAATCCCGCCGCGGCGGGCCCGCCGCCCGCTTGGGCGATACTAGGCAGCGTCTGCCGTTCTTGTTGCTTCGTTGGCCATGATGCTACCCAACCGACCTGATGGGGCCCCGCTGGCCCCCACCGGCACCCTGCGCGCCACCATCAACCTGGGCAACGCTCTGCTGGCCCACCGCGGCGCCGATGGCGCACCAGCGGGCGTGTCGGTCGATCTGGCCCGGGCCCTGGCGGCGCATCTGGCGGTGCCGCTGGAGCTGGTGGTGGTGGACACCGCCGCGGCGGCGGTGGCGGCGGTGCGCGAGGATCGCGCCGATGTCGGCTTCTTCGCCATCGACCCCAAGCGCAGCGACGGGGTGGCCTTCAGCGCTGCGTACCTGCTGATCGAGGGCAGCTATCTGGTGCGCCATGACAGCCCGCTGCAAAGCAACGACGAGGTGGATCGGCCCGGCACTCGCGTGGTGGTCGGGCAGGGCAGCGCCTACGATCTGTTTTTGAGCCGCACGCTCCAACACGCCACGCTGGAGCGTGCCCCGTCGACGCCTGCGGTGGTGCCCCACTTTTTGGCCACCGGGGCCGAAGTGGCCGCCGGCATCCGCCAGGCGCTGCAGGCCGAGGCTCAGCGCCGGGGCGGCCTGCGTCTGCTGCCAGGGCGCTTCATGGTGATCGAGCAGGCAATGGGCTGCCGCGCGGCGCAGGGCGAAGCCGCCCGCGCGGCGCTGGCGGCTTTCGTCGAGCACGCCAAGGCCAGCGGTCTGGTGGCCGAGCTGCTGCAGCGCAACGGCATCACCGGCGCGGTGGCGGCTCCAGCCGCGGGGTGACCGGCGCGACCAAGCCCCATCAGGCAACCGACCGCCGCCGCAAAGTCTGAGACGGCGATTCGGCAAACAGGCGCCTGTACTCGTGGGCGAAATGCCCCATGTGCCAAAAGCCCCAACGCGCCGCCACGTCAACCACCGTCTGGCCCGGCTCACCCTCTAGCAGCTCCTGACGGACGCGGTTGAGCCGAACGGTACGCAGATAAGCCGCTGGACTTAAGCCGAGCACATCCTGGAAGCAGTTCTGTAGCGTGCGCCGCGTCACGTGCAGGGCGCTGCATAGCTGCTCCACCGTCACATATCCATGGGGATCGGCCAGCACCCGCTCCCGGGCGCGGTGCACCAGATCCAGCCGGCGGCGCCACCGCCAGCCAACGGGGGGCTGCGGTCGGGCCGGTGCCACGGCTTCGGCAGCCACCGTCAACAGTGCCGCGCGCAAGGCCGTGACGCTGGCTGGGTGGACCACGATCTGCGGGTGCGCCTGCAGGTTGGCCAAAGCTTCGCGCAACAACGCCCCCAACCGGTGCCGCTGCATCGGAGCCATTCGCAGCAGCTGCGGCTGGTCATCGCACCAATGCGCCGCCGACGCCAACCCCAGCTGCACAAGCGTGGCTTGCCATTCGCTGCTCCGCACCACCAGGCCGTACAACCCCACCCCAGCTGGCACGCTCAAATCGAACCGCTGCGCGCCGCTGGCCACCATCAAGTGATCCGGCAGCAGCGCACGCCCCATGAACAGAATCTGACCGCAAGCCTCGCCCGCCGGCATTCCCAACCAGACGCCATCCTCCCACGTCTGGCAGTACTGCGTCGTGGCGCGGTTGGCCACTTCCTCAAACGCCTGCAGCAAGGTATCCCGAAATTCGCGCACGCGCCCCTCAAACGGACCGGCCGAGGTCTGTTCATATTCTTGTGACCAGTGGGTCAGGTTCTGCGCGTGGCGATGCACCTCCGTGGTGTGCTTGACCTCGAAGGCGGCGCCCGATTCCCGTGTTTGCCCCGACATGGTGCGACATCTGGCCCCATACCCCAGCGATGACGAAGGAGTATCAAATTTCATGCCAGCGGCTTGATGAGGGAAAACCCTCGCTTGGCCATCCCATTTCGGCAAAAACGCGGTCCGCGAAGCACTTTTTCCGATCCGGGATAGCGCTAGCCCGCCTCTCCTGACGATTATGGTCAACAGGCTGCCCGAGCCGTTTCGGGCTTTATTGAGGATCATGCCCATGTCGCACGCCTCTGCCCACGTCACACGGGAACTCAAACCCGTTCTAGGTGCCCTGCCGCTGTGGGGCATCGCGGTTGGCCTGGTCATCTCGGGCGAGTACTTCGGCTGGAGTTATGGCTGGGCCAGCGCCGGCACGCTCGGTTTTCTGATCGCCACGGCCTTCGTGGCCCTGATGTACACGACCTTCATCTTCAGCTTCACCGAGCTGTCCACCGCGATACCCCACGCGGGGGGGCCTTTTGCCTACGCTCGGCGCGCGTTTGGCCCCACCGGGGGCTACATCGCCGGCTTTGCCACGCTGGTGGAATTTGTCTTTGCGCCACCGGCCATTTCGCTGGCCATCGGCGCCTACCTCAACGTGCAGTTTCCCGCGTTGGATCCCAAACTCGCGGCGGTGGCGGCCTATGTCGTTTTCATCACCCTCAACGCCCTAGGGGTTGGCCTGGCAGCCACCTTCGAACTGGTGGTCACGGTGCTGGCGGTGGTGGAGCTGTTGGTGTTCGCCGGGGTCGTCGCGCCCGGCTGGTCGCTGGCGCATTTCGTGGCCAACGGCTGGGCGGGAGCCGACACGTTCAGCGCCGCGACCTGGGCTGGCATTTTCGCGGCGATTCCATTCGCGATTTGGTTTTTTCTGGCCATCGAAGGCGCGGCCATGGCGGCCGAGGAGGCCAAGGATCCCCGCCGCACCATCCCGATCGCCTACGTGGCCGGGATCCTCACGCTGGTGGCGCTGGCTTTTCTGGTCATGATCATGGCCGGAGGAGTGGGTGACTGGCGCGATCTGGCCAACATCAACGACCCACTGCCGCAGGCCATGAAACGGGTGGTCGGAGAGGGCAGCTTCTGGATGCACATGCTGGTCTGGATCGGGCTGTTTGGTCTGATCGCGTCGTTTCACGGCATCATCCTGGGCTACTCGCGACAGATCTTCGCCCTGGCGCGGGCCGGCTATTTGCCTGCCTACTTCGCCAAGGTGCACCCGCGGTTTCGCACCCCGATCCGCGCCTTGCTGGCCGGAGGCATCATCGGCATCGCCGCCGTGTTCAGTGACGAGTGGGTGACCTTTGGCGGACAGCCACTGACGGCCAACATCGTGACGATGGCGGTGCTGGGGGCCATCGTCATGTACATCGTGTCGATGGCTGCGCTGTTTCGTTTGCGCCAGACCGAACCGCAGCTGCACCGCCCCTTCCAAGCCCCGTTCTACCCGGTGTTTCCGGCCATCGCGCTGGCCGGCGGCGTGGTGTGCTTGGCCGCGGTGGTGTACTTCAACCCCGCGCTGTCGTTGCTGTTTCTGGGTCTGATGGCAGCCGGCTATGTTTACTTCCGACGGACCGAAGGGCAACGCCATGCAGCTCCGCACGATGAGATGCTGACCGGCGTGCCCTCATCGCCACGCTGAACCATGCCCCTCAGGGTGGTGGAATTTGTCGCCATGCGCTACCAAACCCGTCTTGGCATCGAACGTTACAGCTTTGGCTCGCTGAAAGAGGTGCTGGCCAAAGCCTCGCCACTGCGCTCAGGCGACTGCCTGGCGGGCGTGGCCGCCTCATCGGAACGCGAGCGCGTGGCGGCCCGACTGGTGTTGGCTGAAATTCCACTGCGCCAGTTTCTGCTCGAACCCGTGGTGCCGTATGAGGAAGACGAGGTCACGCGGCTGATCCTTGACGGACACGACGAGTCCGCCTTTGCCGCGATCGCCTCGCTGACGGTGGGTCAGTGGCGCGACTGGCTGTTGTCCGATGCCGCCACCCCGCAGCGGCTGCAAGCCCTGGCACCTGGCTTGACCCCCGAGATGGTGGCCGCCGTCAGCAAGCTGATGCGCAATCAGGATCTCATTTTGGTGGCACGCAAATGCGAGGTGGTCACGCGCTTTCGCAACACGCTGGGGTTGCGGGGTCATCTGGCGGTGCGGTTGCAACCCAACCATCCCACCGACGATCCGGCGGGCATCGCCGCCAGCATCATCGATGGTTTGTTGCTGGGGGCGGGCGATGCGGTCATCGGAGTGAACCCCGTCTCTGACAGCGTGCCCGAGCTGGTGCACTTGCACCATGTGTTGGCCGACATCGTCGAGCGCGGCGGCATTCCGACGCAAACCTGCGTGTTGACCCATGTGACCAACACGATGGAGGCGATGCGCCATGGGGCCCCGGTCGACCTGGTGTTTCAGTCGATCGGCGGCACCGAAGCAACCAACCGCTCGTTCGGCATCAGCCTGGCTGTGCTCGACGAAGCGCACCAGATGGCGCTGGAGCTTGGGCGTGGCACGCTGGGCGACCACGTGATGTATTTCGAAACGGGGCAAGGCAGCGCGTTGTCGGCCAACGCCCACCATGGCGTCGACCAGCAAACCTGCGAGGCTCGGGCGTACGCGGTCGCGCGGCGCTACCGCCCCCTGTTGGTCAACACGGTGGTCGGCTTCATTGGGCCGGAATACCTCTACGACGGCAAGCAGATCATCCGTGCCGGGCTGGAAGACCACTTCTGCGGCAAGCTGCTGGGGCTGCCCATGGGCTGCGACATCTGCTACACGAACCACGCCGAGGCCGATCAGGATGACATGGACAACCTGATGCTGCTGCTGGCCACCGCTGGACTGAATTTTCTGATTGGCGTGCCGGGTGCGGACGATGTGATGCTGCACTACCAGAGTACCTCGTTCCACGATGCCCTGGTGGTGCGCGACATCCTGGGTCTGCGCCGCGCCCCGGAATTCGACCGCTGGCTATGGGAGCAAGGCTTGACCGACGATCAGGGACGCCTGTTGCGATGCGGCGATTCGCCAACCTTGGCGCGGCGACTGTGGGCCGCGCTGCCCTGCCACGACCATGTCGAACCTGCCCTCCGCACCTGAGGCCGCAACCACTGCGGTGACGTGGGCTGAACTGCAGCGCTGGACCCCTGCGCGCATCGGTCTGCCCCGCACCGGCAGCTCGTTGACGACGCGCGATGTGCTCGCCTTCGCGGCCGCGCATGCCCAAGCGCGCGACGCCGTCCACACCCCGCTGGATGTGTCGGCGCTGTGCGCCGAAATCGAGCGGGATGGCTGGCCTGCCCCTCTGGTGGTGCGCTCGCGCGCGCGCCACCGCAGCGAATATCTGTTGCGTCCCGATCTCGGGCGGCGGCTCGACGAGGACAGTGGCGCGGAGCTGCAGCGCTGGCGCCAGCAGCACGCACCAGCCGACCTCGCGCTGGTGGTCGGCGATGGTCTGTCGGCCTTAGGCGTGCAGCGGCATGCCGCGGGGTTGCTGCGGGCGATTCGTGCGGCGCTCGGCTCCGCGTGGAGTCTGATGCCGCCCGTGATCGCTGTCCAGGCCCGCGTGGCCCTGGGCGACGAAATCGGCGAACGCCTTGGAGCTCGAATGGTCGTGGTGCTTATCGGCGAGCGCCCGGGCTTGAGTTCGCCGGACAGCATCGGGGTATACCTGACCATGTCGCCACGGGTGGGCTGCACCGACGCGCAGCGCAACTGCATCTCCAACGTTCGGCCCGGTGGACAAGATTTGCACACCGCGGCCCAGCGGCTGGCCTGGCTGGTGGCGGCGGCCTGGCGGCTTGGCCGCACCGGGGTGGACTTGAAAGATCACAGTGGACTGCCCATGGTGGGATCAGCGACCGGGGTCGCCGCTGCCGATCCCCTCATACCCGCACCACCGCATCAGGAAGTTCGTTGAGGTTCGGGCGGGTTGCCTGCAGGGGAGCGCAAGCGCGCAGCCAGGCGTCCACGGTGTCGATCGCCTGGGCCAGCGCGTCTTCCGGTGGACCACGCTGCAACCGCTGGCGCAGCGCCTGCAGCGCGGCATCCCACTCGCCGGGCACAACGTACCGCGCCAGGCCCCGGTCGGCCACGATCTCGATGGCACGCTCGGCCAGCAGCAGGTAGATCAGCACGCCGGTGTTGTCCTCGGTATCCCACACCCGCAGGCGGGCAAACCAGTCCAGCGCGCGCTGGCGCACGCGCTGGGCCATGGCCGCCTCGTCGGGCGGCGGCCACAGCCAGCGCAGCGGCAGGCTGGCCTCAACGCAGAGGCGAATCTCGCCACGGTGACACGCCTCGCTGTCCTCGATGCGACGGCGCAGCCGCGCGGCTGCCGCATCGCCCAAAAAGCGGCGGCTGGCGCGCTCGTCCAGCCAGAGGTGCCGCCCCAGTCGCCGCAGATACGCCAGCCCGCTCACGTCACCACCGTCCCGAGGCCCCGCCGCCGCCAAAGTTGCCCCCGCCGCCGGAGCTGAACCCGCCCCCTGCCGACCAGCCGCCGCCCGCGCGCCCGCCCCCCCCACTCGGTCCACCCCAGCCACCGCCGCCGCGGCCATACGTCACCCCGGACAGCGCCAGCACGAATGCCCCCAGCACCAGCAGCGCCACCCAACCCGCCGACAGCCCCAGCCCGGCGCCGACGAGCCCGGCCAATCCCGCCGTGGCCGCCGCCCCCAGCACACGACCGAGCAGCGCGCGTGTCACCAAAGCGATGAGGGGCACGGCGGCCAACGCGAACACCAACGCACCCTCGACATCGGGCCCGTCGGCCGTGGCGTGACGAGCCTCGTCCAGGCCGGCTCGGGGCAGTGCCTCGCCAGCCAGGGCCGCCAGAATCTGCTCAACGCCGGCCTGCAACCCTGCGTAAAAATCCCCCTGCCGAAAGTGCGGCACGATCGCACGCTCGATGATGCGGCTGGCCAGCAGATCGGGCAAGGCACCCTCGACCGCTTTGGTCGTCGCGATGCGCACGCGGCGGTCGTCCTTGGCCACCACCAGCAGCACCCCGTCGCCGACGTCACGCCGGCCAATCTTCCAGGTATCGCCGACGCGCTGGGTGTAATCGGTGATGTCCTCGGGCGCCGTGGTGCGCACCAGCAACACCACCACCTGGCTGCCGTGCGCACGCTCGAACTCGGCCAGCCGCGCCTCCAGCGTCATGCGCTGCTCGGGCGTCAGGGTTCCGGTCAAGTCCATGACCCGGGCCGTCAGGGGCGGCACCGGCTGCAGCGCCTGCGCGTGCGCGGGCATCAGCGCGGCCCACACCACCAGCAGGGTTGCCCCGAGCCAGGCCCGCCACGTTGCCCAGCAAGCGGCAAGGGCGTCCTTGAGCGCGCCGCCTGCCTGACCGCCCGACCCTGCCAGGGCGGCCCGACCGCCCGTGGTGGCCGCCGGCGTAACCCGGATGGCTGCTCTGCTGGCGCGCACAGCCACCTCCTCAGCGCCCTGGGTTGGCCGGAAATTCCACCCGGGGCGGCCGCGCCAGGCCGGCCTCTTCTGCCGGGGCAAACCCCGGCTTGGGCGCGTAGCCGAACACCTTGGCTGTCAGATTGGTCGGAAAACTGCGCGCCAGCGTGTTGTAGCGCTGCACGGCCTGGATGTAGCGGTGGCGCGCCACGGCGATGCGGTTTTCGGTGCCCTCCAGCTGCACGCGCAGATCGGCAAAGGCCTGGTTGGCCTTCAGGTTGGGATACTGCTCGGCCACCGCGAGCAGGCGCGCGAGCGCCCCGCCCAGCTCGCCCTG